>JBQTIJ010000367.1:0-5731 GCA_052388255.1 Phycisphaerales bacterium | reverse complement strand
GGCGGGGAGAAGGGTGGCCTGAGCCAGACGCGAAGAGACGGTGATGAGTTGGCCGGGGCGGAGAGATGCGGAGCGCGCGGGGGCGGCGGCGGCTGGGGCGGCTTCGATCTCACCCTCGGCGGCGACGGCATCCTGAGGGCCGGAGATGGGGTCGCCGGAGAGCAGGCGGTCATACCCAAGGGCGGCGAGGGCAAGGGCGAGGACGCCGGAGGCGGCAAGGCGTTGCTTGGAGAGTTTCACAGTGGGGTCTCCCGATCATGCGGCCGGAGGGGCGGTGTTCAGCGCGGGGTTGTTGCGGGGGCGGGGGCCTGGTCCTTCTGATCCGCAGGCGCGGCGAACCAGAGGAGATCGACGGAGAGCGCAGCGCGGGTGGCGGGCGATGCGGGGGTGACGGGAGTGTCCTTGGGGAGAGGGTCCTGCGACGACCCAGCGGTGCTCGGCGGCGGCGGCGCGGGGCGTGTTTCGTCCTGCGACTGGGCAACGAGCCGGAAGCCGACGACCTGGGTATCGGGGAAGTCACGGTGGAGCGCGGCGAGGGTTTCGCTGGCGCCCGCATATGTCGCTGAGCCGGCGAGGCGGATGGGGACGGTCATGAAGCGGGGCGTGCGTGCGGGCGCGCCGGGGTTGGCCTTGTCGATGCGGATGGCACCGGGGGCGGCGGCAGCGACGGCCTCGGAGAGCCGGTTGAGGCGGGAGTTGAGGCGTTCGACGGGTTCGAGTTTGACGGCTTTGGCGAGGCGCGCATCGAGCGTCTGGCGGCGGCGCTCCAGCGCGGCAAGTTCGCCGAGGCGGGTCTTGGCGGTCGACTCGATGAGCGCGGTCTCCTCTTCGATGGTCGCGAGTTCCTGGCCTTCGGCCTGCTGGGGGGCGACGGCGACGACGTACGCGATGGCGAGCGCGGCGAGCGAGGAGACCAGCCCGATGGCGTCAAGAACCACAACAGGGATGCGTGGGAGTGTCACTTGCGGCTCTCCTTGGCCGGGGTGGCGGCGGGGCGCGCCCTGTCGGCGATGCGGCACTCGACGCGGAAGGAAGTGACCTCCGCGCCGGTGAGGGCGCGGGGGGCGGTATCGTGAAGGGCGACGGTGTCAAAGACCCCGGACTCCTCCAGCCGAACCACGAAACGCTGGGCCTCGCCGACCGTGAGGGCGAGGCCGGTGAGGTGGATGGCGTAGACCTCGCCGGGCGGAGGGTCCTCGCCCTTGGCGCGGGTCGCGGGGCGGTCGGCCTTGATGACGGGCTGTGTACCCGGCCGCGCGACGAGACGCTGAACCTCGAGCGATTCGAGGGCGATCTCTCCGCCGCGGCGCTGGTTGATGAGGGCGAGGAGCGTGCTCCAATCCGGGTGATCCTCGACGAGGTCGGAGGCCTCGGCGGCTCGTTCTGCGCGGTCGATGGCGGCGCGGAGGGTGGCGAGTTCCGACTCGGTGAGTTTGAGGGCATCGGCGGCGGCGGTGCGGCGGCGCTCCGCATCGTCGCGGGCGCGGCTGTCGGCAGAGGCGAGGATGATGGCACCAGCCGCGGCGACGAGCCCGCACCAAAGGAGGAGCCCGCCCGACCATGCGGCGAGGCGCTTGCGGAGAGCGCGGAGGCGGCGGCGCTCAGCAGGGATGAGGTTGATGGGCTTCAAGCGGCCTCCTTGATCGCGTGGGCGCGGGGGCCTGCGGGGTGGAGCGCGAGGCCGCGTGCACCGGCGAGCGCGAGGACGGGAGCACCGGGCGGGGCGGCGAGGCGCGGGGTGATGACGATGTTGCCGATCTGCTCCGCGAGGGCGCGGAGGAGCCCGGGAACAGTGGACCCGGGGCCGATGGCGAGGACAACGGGAGCGACCTGGCCGCCGAAGCGCGACTGGGCGTATTCGAGAGCGACGCGGGTCTCCTCCGCCATGGCGGCGACGTGGGCGAGCATCATCTGACGGGCCTGGGGGAGGAGTGTCCAACGCTCGCCCGCGGAGGGGTCGTTGTTCTCGAGCCCGCTGCCGATGATGACGTGGCGGGCGACATCTGGCTCGACACCGATGCCTGCGACCACGGCGCGTTCAAGGGCGGAGAGGCCGAGATCTGGGAGGCCGCGCTCATAGACCACGGTGGAGGCGCAGACCATGACGAGGCCGAGGCCGCTGTCGCCGAGGTTGAGGATGGCGGTGACACCGGTGGCGGGGCCGAGGGATTCACGGCAAGCGCGGAGGAGCGCGGCGGACTTGACATCCACGGCGAGGACCTCGAGACCCGCGGCTTCGATCGGGTCGATGAGGGCTTCGACATCGGCACGGCGGGCGCCGACGCCCATTGCGAAGGTGGCCTCGCTGCCGGGGCGGGCGGGCTGAGCGGAGCGGGCGGCGGGGATGACCCACCAATCGTGCTCAAGCTGGGCGGCGTCGCAGCGGGCGGCCTCGGCGAGTTGGCAGAGGGCGATTTCCTCAACGGGTGCGCCCGAGGTGCGGGCGGGGAGCTGCATGGGGAGAACGATCTGTCGCGCCGGGGGCGCGGCGACGACGACGGAGCGGCCGACGAAGCCGCGGCGGTGGAGGAGGGCGGCGAGGACGGCGGCCTGGGGGACGGAGAGCTCGCGCGGGGCGGGGCCGCTTTCGGCCGGGGGTTGTGCGCCGAGGTCAGCGCGGGGGAACCGGCACCAGCGCACCACCTTGCCAGCGCGGCACTGGACCGCGCTGATGGTGGTTGAACCGAGGTCGAGCCCGATGGGAGAGTGTGAGGCCATGGGAGTGGATCACCCGCCGCCGGCGGTGCCTGCGCCGGCGAGGTCAAAGAGGGGCATAAACATGCTGACGGCGACGAAGCCGACGGCGATGCCGAGGCCGATGAGGATGAGGGGCTCGAGGATGGAGGTGATGGACTTGACGACGACTTCGTTGTCTTCATCAAGGAAATCGGCGAGGGTGAGGAGGACGGGCGCGACCTGGCCGGTGCGTTCACCGGCGCGGAGGCCCTCGCAGAAGGACTGGCTGATGAGGGACTCATCGGCGAAGGCGGCGCTGACGGGCTCGCCGCGGGTGACGCCGTCCTCAGCACGGAGGATGAGTTGGCGGTAGAGGGAGTTGGTGGTGGCCTGGCGGGTGAGGGCGAGCGCATCGAGCAGTGTGACTTTGCCTTCGAGCAAGACCCCGAGGACGCGGGCGATGCGGGCGGTGGCCATGGCGCGGACGATGCGGCCGATCTGAGGGGCGCGGACCATGAACGTGTCAATGGCGCGGTGGCCGGATTCAGAATCAAGCCAGAGTTTGGCAGCGAAACCGCCGCCGATGAGGGCGGCGAGGGCGGCCCACCACCACTGGGTGAGCCATGCGCTCATGGTCATGAGGACCTGGGTGGTGGGCGGGAGGGGTGCGCCGAGGGTCTCGAAGAGGCCGGTGAAGCGGGGGAGGACGAAGCCCATCATCATGGCCATAACGGCGACGGCGACGACGATGAGGAGGCAGGGGTAGACCATGGCGCCAAGGAGCGCGCTGCGGACCCGCATCTGCTGGCGCATGAGCGTGGCGAGGCGCTGGAGCATCTCGCCGAGTTTGCCGCGGGATTCACCGGCGGCGACGAGGGAGCGGCAGACGGCGTCAAAGTATTCGGGGCGGGCGTTCATGGCCTCTGAGAGCGCGGACCCCTCCTCGACGCGCTTGCGGACATCGGCGACGGCGTCCTTCCAAGGGCCGGGCTTGATCTGGCGTTCCTGAACGAGGAGGGCCTCGACCACGGGCGTGCCGGTGGCGATGAGGACGCTGATCTGGCGGAAGAGGAGCGCGACATCGCGGAAGCGGCCGCCCTGGGTGAAGAAGGCGAGTACGCCGGCGCGGGTGGGCTGCTCAGAGAGCGCGGAGACGCCGCCGGCTTTGATCTCGGTGACGAAGAGACCTTGGGACTTGAGGGCTTCGCGGGCGGAGTCGGTGCTGCCGGATTCGATGGCGCCGGAGAGGGTCTTGCCGGCCTTGTCGTACGCGCGGTAGGCGAACTTCATGCGGCCTCCTTTCGAGCGGGAGCGGGGGCCGACGCGGCGGGGGCGGGGGCGTGCTGGTCAAGGTCATCGCCTTCGCCCTGGGTGACGCGGAGGACTTCTTCCAGCGAGGTGCGGCCCCGGATGGCGAGGAGGACACCTTCCTGCCGGAGGGTGAGGCCGCCCTGCTTGGCGATGAGGTCACGGAGTTCGTGGGTGGGCTTGCAGTGGTGGATGAGACGACGGAGGAGGGGTGTGACCTCCATGACTTCATAGACGCCGCAGCGGCCCTGAAAGCCACTGTCGTGGCATTGGCGACATCCGGTGCCCTTGCGGAAAGCGCGGCCGGCGTGCTCGACGAGGCCGGCGTCCTCAAGGACCTGCTCGGTGGGGTAGTACTTGCTGGCGCAACTGGAGCAGATGGTGCGGGCGAGGCGCTGGGCGACTGCGCCGTTGAGGGCGCTCGAAAGGAGATAGGGCTCGATGCCCATGTCGGTGAGGCGGGCGACGCAGCCGGGGGCGTCGTTGGTGTGCAGCGTGGCGAGGACGAGGTGGCCGGTGAGCGCGGCCTGGACGGCGACGCGGGCGGTCTCCTGGTCGCGGATCTCGCCGACCATGATGATGTCCGGATCCTGGCGGAGGATGCTGCGGAGGGCCCGACCGAAGGTGAGGCCGACCTGCTCGTGGACCTGGATCTGATTGACCATGTCGAGCTGATACTCGACAGGGTCCTCGACGGTGAGGATGTTGACTTCCGGGCTGCGGAGAAGATCGAGCGCGGAGTAGAGGGTGGTGGTTTTGCCGCTGCCGGTGGGGCCGGTGACAAGGACGAGGCCGTGGGGCTGCTTGAGGACCGACATGAGGGTGACGAGTGCCTCGGGCCGGAAGCCGAGGTCCTCCATGCGGACCTTGAGGTTGGCCTTGTCGAGGATGCGGACGACGATCTTCTCGCCAAGGAGCGTGGGCATGGTGCTCACGCGGAGGTCGATATCGCGCCCTTCGGCGACGATGCGGACACGGCCCTCCTGGGGGAGGCGCTTCTCGGCGATGTCCATCTTGCCGATGACCTTGACACGGGAGACGATGGCGGCGTGCATGCCCGGGGGCGGGCGCATGAGATCGCGGAGAACACCATCCACGCGGTAGCGCACACGGGTGCCCTTGCGGTCGGGCTCGATGTGGATGTCGCTGGCCTTGTCGCGGACGGCGGTAAGGAAGGCGATGTTCACGAGGTTGACGATGGGGCTGCCGGCCACCATCTTGTCGAGGTCGGTGGTGGGGCCTTCGTCAATCTTCTCCTTGTCCACAACCTCCACGTCGCTGGCGGCGAGCTGGGTGAGGAACGACTGAACATCCTGGGTCTGGCCAGCGCCCTCGCCGCCGGCGAGTTTGCGGACGAACTCAATGATGTTCGCCTCAAGGGCGAGGACGGCGCGGACCTTGCACCCGGCGATCTGGCGGATGCGATCGATGGTCGGCAGACTCCCCGGCTCGGCCATGGCGACGGTGAGGACGCCGCGGACCTTGAACATGGGGATGCACTTGAGGCGTTCGGCCTCGTCGGCGCCGATGATCTTGAGCAGGGCGGGATCGACCAGCCCGTGGCGCAGCACGCAGCCGCGGACGCCCATGGTTCGGGCGAGGGCGCGGACGAGGCCGGACTGCGAAACGATGCCGGCCTCGACGAGGACCTCGCCGAGCATGCGCTTGGTCTTGGATTGCTGCTCAAGGGCGGCGCTGAGCTGGCCCTCGGTGATGATGCCCTGCGAGAGGAGGGCCTCGCCGACGC
>JBQTIJ010000366.1:0-20331 GCA_052388255.1 Phycisphaerales bacterium | reverse complement strand
TGTCGTGTCACTCGGATCATTGTGGAAGGAAGGAGATCCACGTGAATAAGAACGTTGTTCGTGGTCTGCTTGCAGTCTCGGGCTTGGCGTGCGCCGCATTGTCGGCGAATGCCCAGAGCGGTGCCCCCTCGTCGGCACAGGTGTGGGAGGTTCGCTTCCTCGTTGACTCAACCGGCGATTTCGCCGCGGGTCCGAATGCGACCGCAGTGGGTATCACCATGCAGGCCCGCGTTGGCATCCGTGCCAACACGACGACTGCTGGTACCGTTAACTTTGGCGTGAACCGCGTCGGTGGTCTCAACACCACCAGCGCTCCCGCCTTCCTCATGACCTTCGCTGATCCGCTGGACACCGCTGCCAATCACGGCACGCTGGCCCGCGGCGCGACGGGTGAGATTCTGAACGGGAATCCCATCAACGATTCCGCCGGCAACGCCCTCGCCGGTCACTTCGCCAACTACCGCACCGCCTTCGCCCCCCTGGGCACCGGTGGCGCGAACACGGACGCCACCAACGGCGTCGTGGGTACGGCTGCCAACGGCAACCAGACCATCACCAACATCTCGGGCAGCCGCTCGAGCAACAACACGAACCCCGGCAACGTGGGTTCCCCCAGCTCCGTCGGTGGTGCGCTCGGCGCCTCGACGGTCAACGGCGACGGCACCCTCACCGGTGATTTCGCCAGCGTCTTCCGCTTCGTGTACTTCCCCCGCTTCGAGCTGGGCGTCACCTTCCCCCGCAACATCACGGTCAACGTGGCGAACCTCGGCGTCCGCTACCTGTTCCGCGACAACGGCGGCCTCTTCTCGGTCTCGACCGAGCTCCGTCTCCCCAACTCGTCCTTCACCTTCCAGGTTCCCGGCCCCGGCGCCGCGGCTCTGGTCGGCCTCGGCGGGCTGGTCGCTGCTCGCCGCCGTCGCGCCTGATCACTTGATCAGTGCTTGACCGACGAGCGTCAAGTTTGAATCGACCGCTCTCTGGTTCATCCCGGAGCGACGCGCTCGAAACAATCTGATTCGACACAAGGGCCTCCCTCAACGGGGGGCCCTTGTTGTTTTTGCTCGACCATGCCCTCCGGGGCATCGACCAGTTTACTCAAGCCCTCGAACAGGCCGAGCGCCAAAGGTCGCGGAGGCAGTGCGCGAACCGCGCCGCGTGTCCGGCTTCATCGCCGAGCGGGCCAGTTCGCACTCGAGCACGCAGGCCCTCTCGGTCCGCCAACAGCCGAGGACCCCGTCGAGCGAGGTCGATCGCGCGAGCCACGTAGCCGTCGGCATCGGGCGCGATGAGGTCAGGGCGGTCAACCGCCCGCAGCAGCGTGGCCCCGACCCGACTCGCATGGCGGTCGCCTTCCAGCGAGACCACCGGAGTCCCCATCAGCAGGGCTTCACAGGTTGTCGTTGTGCCGCAGTAGGGGAAGGTGTCCAGCCCGACATCCACCCTGGCGTAGGTCAGGAGGTGCTCCCTCGTGGTCGGCGTGGCGGCGAGTAGGTCGCAGCGATCGGGCGTGATCCCCGCGTGAGCGAGCCGTTCGAGGGTCCGATCACGCAGGTCTGTGCCGCGGAGCGCGCCGCTCTTGAGAATGAGCCGGCTCTCAGGAACGAGCGCAAGGATACGTCCCCAGGTGGCGAGCACCTCGTCGTTCACCTTCTGGAGCGTGTTGAAGCTTCCGAAGTGAACAGGTGCGCCAGCCATAGGCGCGGCGTCGGACAGTTCGGGTGTTTCGCTCGGTGGGCGGTAACAGAGGAAGCAGGGATCGAGACGCACGATCCGCTCAGAGCCGGCAGGGCTTTGGGGTGCCGGACCGATTGGATCGGTGGTCGAGTCCACGATCCGGGCATCGATCGCGCGCACGCCGGTGAGCCCGGGATATCCGCAGTATGACACTTGGACCGGGGCGGCCCGCAGGTGGAGCGTGGGGAGACGCATCGCATCGGTGTGCCCGGAGGTCTCGACGAGGATGTCGATGCCATCGGCCCGGATCGCGTCGCGCAGACCGAGCGCGTCAAGGTGCGGGACCTCACGCCACGCGCCGCTTGCAAGGGCCCGGAACCGGTCCGTCACGGCGTCGCGGGTCCCGCTCACGCTGTAGAAGTAGAGTTCAAACGCGCGCTCCGCATGGCGGTGAAGATGCTCGAGCAGCGGCTCCATGAAGTACGCGACGGAGTGTGTCCGCAACTCCCCCGACAGAATGCCCAGCCGGAGCCGACGATCCGCGCGTGGATCGCGCACCGGGCACACATGATCGCCGGGGAGGAGTTCATCGAGCATCCGCTGGAAGTTGACCGCGGCGGCGTGCGTCTGCTGGATCGATACGCCCGACAGGTAGTGGCAGGTCTGGCAGAGGATGGAGGCGGTTTCGATAGAGAAGGAGTCGCGGAAGGCCGGATCAAGGAGGAAGTCGCGTGCCTTTGCGACATCGCCCAAGTGGACCATCACCGCCGCGAGGGTGGTGCGCAGCCCCGGGTTGGCGGGGTCATGCCGCAATCCATCGCGGCAGTGTTCGGCGGCCCGGGCCACGCGCCCGCCTTGGAACTCGAGTTCGGCGAGGGCCTCGTGGGCGGCGGCGCACGCCGGGTCGATCTGGAGTGCCCGAAGCAGCGCGGCGCGGGCAGGGTCTTCTTTCCCGAGGTTGAAGAGCGCGTTGGCGAGGCCCACGCAGTATGGCGCGCTCCCCGGCGGGGGCGCAGCGCGACAGGCACGCTCGGCGTAGTGGGCGCTGCGGGCTGGTTCGTTGAGCGCGCCATACGCCACGCCCGCAAGCCACAGCACGCGGTGGTCGTGCCCGTGGGCCTGCACCAGCCGCAGCAGGGATGGCAGGGCATCGCCTGCCCGCCCCGCGGCGAGGAGCTGCTCAATGGTCGCGATCTTGGGCGCAAGGCGGTCCACGCGACGGACTCTATCGGCGTTCGAGCAGGGAGATCAGCGCGGAGGACATGCGATCGGCAAAGGCCGCACCGTCACAGAGCGCCGATCCACGCACCCCGGCCGCGATCCCGGCGCGGTGGTCAGTGCGTCCGGCATCGGCGGCGAGAGCCGCGGCGATCTTGACGAAAGACGCCTCGTCGGGGGCGGCCCACTCCGGGAAGCCGGCGGCGGTCAGAAGTGAGAGCCCAACCCGCGAGGCGTGACGGTCACCGATGAGCGAGACGACGGGCACGCCCGAGGCGAGCGCCTCGCAAGTGGTGGTGGTTCCGTGATAGGGGAAGGTGTCGAGGGCGACGTCCATGCGCTGGTAGCAAGCAAGGTGCTCGCGAGTCCCTGCGGTGGGGGGCATGATCTCGACGCGGCCGGGGTCAATCCCGGCGGCCCTCAGCCGGGCCTTGAGCGCAGTGCGGACATCCTCGGTGCGGCACTCGCGGTTCTTGAGGAGGAGCGTGGCCCCGGGCACCGCCTGCAGAACGGCGCGCCACAGCGCGAGCGTTCGATCGGTGATCTTGGTGAGCGCGTTGAACGAACCGAAGACGGGTTGGCCCGGTCGCGCGGGCGCAGGACCCGGGGCGGGCCCGGCGACGGGGGGCCCATACGCGAGGAAGCACGGGTCGATGCGGACGAGTGCCTCCGCGGCGGAGGTCCCGGGTGGATCGGTCCGGTGGTCAACGATGCGGGCGTCGATGAACTCACACCCGGTGGTCGAGGGGTAGCCGCACCAGGTGACCTGCACCGGAGCGGGGCGAAAACGGAGTGTGTGCAATCGGTGCCCGGCCGTGAGCCCGGAGAGGTCGAGGAGGAGATCGATGGTTTGGCCATGAATGAACTGCGCGAGGGGGCGCGGGGCTGTCGCGTAGACAGGGTGCCACTCCTGGGCGTGGGCGCGGAGCGCTTTGGTGGTCGCGTCCTCATGCCCCGGATGGCCCGTGTCAAAGACCACGAGTTCAAAGCGCGAACGGTCAAGGTGATGCAGGAGGGGCTGGACAAAGTACGAGACTGAGTGTTCGTGCAGATCGGGTGAGATGATCCCGAGGCGCACCGGCGTGCCCTGCGGGGTTCGGCGTGGGGACCCGGGCGGACAGAGGGGCGGGGGCGCTCCCTGCCCGGCGAGCAAGCGGCCGAGGTTCTGATGGAGCGCGAGCACCTGCCCTGCGGTGACGTCCGCGGCGTAGTTGGCGAGGGTGCAGAGTCCCTCCGCGAGTTCGGCATCATCCGGGTGGTCGAGCATCTGGGCGCGCAGCGCGGTGAACGCTTCGTCGGCGCGACCGAGGTGCAGGAGAGCCGCGGCGTGCTTGACCGCCAGCCCGCGGTCATGCGGTGCGGCGTTGCGGGCCCGCCGGGCTTCAACCTCCGCGGCGGCGAATCGGCCCGCGCTGAAGCAGGCGGCGACGAGTGCAAAGCTCGCCTCGGCATGTGAGGGTTCGATGGCGAGGGCCCGGCGCAGGGTTGCCTCCGCGTCGTCGTGGCGGCCTGCGCCGGCGAGGGCTGTGCCGAGGTGTGCCAGCGACTCCGCACTCTCCGGGCGCGCTGCGGCGGATCTTTCGGCGTAGAAGATGGCGCGGGCGTGGTCGCCCTCCGCCAGGCAGCAGGTGGCGAGGGCGTCGTTGATGGCAGGGTCACCGGGCGCACGAGCGACGGCCCGCATGAGCAGGGCTCTCGCCTGCGCGGTGCGCCCAGCGGCGAGGTGCCCGAGCGCGATGGCGAGCGGGTCGCCTGCCGGGGGCGTCATGCCCGCACCACGGTCGAGCCGAGTCGCTCCCGGACGAAGCGGCGGGCGGCGCTCTCGGCATCGAGAATGTCGCCGAGCGACCGGCCGGGGCGGACAGGGATGGCATCCATGGCGTCGCGCGCGAGTTCAGGGATGCGACCGAAGGGGATGACGCTCTCGGCCGCTCCATCGGTGCCGCCGGCGAGGAAGGCGTTCACGGCTTCTTCGCTCGCGGCGCTGAAGACCGCCCCCGCCGTGCCCCCCTCGGCAATAGCGCGGTACGCGAGCCGGAGAGCGGGGAAACGGTCGGTATCGGGCGGCTCAAACTCGAGTCGCGAGAGCGAGAGCCAATCGAGCCGGCGCGACCGGCCCTGTGCCCGATGGGGGAAGGTCAGCGCGTACTGGATCGGGGCCCGCATGTCCGGCGGCCCGAGCTGCGCGATCACGTTTCCGTCGGCAAACTCAACCAGCGAATGCACCACCGACTGGGGATGGACGAGCACCTGTATCCGATCCCCGGGCGCGCCGAAGAGCCAGTGGGCCTCGATCACCTCGAACGCCTTGTTCGTCAGCGAGGCCGAATCGACCGTGACTTTGGCGCCCATGCTCCACGTGGGGTGGGCGAGGGCCTGGGCCGGGGTGGCGTGATAGGCCCGGTCGCGCGACCAGGTCCGGAAGGGGCCGCCGCTGGCCGTGAGCACGATGCTCTTCACCGAATGATCGATCACGCACGGCGGGCAGACCGGGCCGGTCGGTGCCCCGGCGTGCAGACACTGCCAGACGGCGGAGTGTTCGCTATCTACCGGCAGCAGGCGGCTCCCGCTTGCGCGAGCCGCGGGAACGATGAGTGTGCCCGCAGCGACCAGCGTCTCCTTATTGGCGAGCGCCACGTCCCGGCCGAGTTCGACCGCCGCGAGCGTCGCGGGCAGGCCGGATGCGCCCACCATTGCCGCCACCACCACGTGAGCATCCACCTCGCGCACCAGCCGCTCGGCCGCGCCTGGGCCCAGTCGGGGGCAAAGGCCGTGCAGGTTCTCTCCGCCTTCGAGCAAGGCGACCTCGCGCACCTTGAACCCCGCGGCCTGCTCGCCAAGCAGGCGCGCGTTGCGCCCCGCAGCGAGCCCCACGACCTCGTAGCGGGTGGGGTGCTCACCCTTGGCGTGAAGCCCGTTCAGGTGAGTGATGACGTCGAGCGTCTGCGTGCCGATCGAGCCGGTGGAGCCGAGCAGAAGGACCCGGCAAAGGGCCGGGGGCGTGGGCGATCGGGTGGACATGCGGCGGATTATTGGTGGTGCGAAGAGCCCGAAGAGTCCCTTATGCCCCGCCCACGAGTTCCGCGGTGATCTCGGCCTCCGTTCGGCCTTCCTGAGCGAGCCGGATGAGGCGACGCTCCCGCTCAGAAAGCCGGGCCCGAGCGCTGGCGTGCGGCGGCCCGGCCGTGGAGGGCGGAGTGCCAAGCCCCTGGAGCCAGTAGGGATCGATCGGCCGACCGAGCACACGTTCAAAGCCCGCGGCGAGTTTCACCACGGTGCGCCACTGGGGGAACCGCTCGCGGCTCTCAAGACCGTGAACGGTGTTGATGTGGACAAGGCAACACTCCGCCACGGCCTCGCGCGTGTTCAACCGGGCTTCGGCCTTGAGCGTGGCGTATCGAGCGTGGAAGTGCTCTGCTGCGTTCCGGGCCGCGGCTTCTGCCTCGGCGGCGGTTCCGCCGGTCAACTTCTCGACCGCCTCCTCATGCTCAATGGGTGTCGGTGGCACATCACCCGAGAAGAGCTCGAGGATCGCGCTGCCGATCTGCCGCTCGGCCTCTACATCGAGCGCGGCGCGGGCCGCGCGGAGCGCGCCGCCGAGCGAACGAAGGTGGCCAAGGAGCACCTCGTCGATCTCGATCTCCGTGATCGTCGGCGCTGTGCGGTTCGAGTTCTTCTGGTCAGCGGCCACTGTTCGTTCCTTCTTTCGCGATTGTTCGGAGTGTGTCTTTCAACCGTGGGAAGAGCAATGAAGCAACCGGAATGTCGGTCAAGGTGCGGGTCCGTGCGAGGAGGACCCAGCATGTGTTCGGGCGGGTGCGTGGCGGCCGGGCGGGCTCGGGCCAGAGGTAGACCTCACGGGCCGATGCGCCGGCGCGGTCAGGGAGCGTCATTCTGTAGACGCGAAGATCCGGGTCAAGCGTGCCGGGCATGGAGAGGACATCCTCCGGGAGGAAGCCCGCGCCATGGTCGCGGAGGGTCCGAAGCAGCTCAACCGCAACGAGCGCGACTGTGCCGACGGACGATCGGCCCTCGTCATCCGTCGCCGGCCAGCGCGCTTATTTGTCAAGACCCTTCTGGTGCAAGCGGACCCGGGGGGTTCCGCCGTGTGTACTCGCCATGTCGGCATGCTACCGGAATCTGAACGTGCATACATGGTTTGGCCTCTGCTCTTGTCATCTTCTTCGGTGTATATACGACATCAATATACACAAAGATCCTGTTTTATACAAGAAAAGCCAACTTTCCACATGTTGGAAACGTGTTATCAGGCCTGCTGTGGACGCTGCCAGAAGAGGCGGTAGACCAGTGCCGCCAAGGCCGCACCAAGGACCGGGCCGACGACGTAGGCGTAGAACATGCCCCAGTGGTTCCCGCAGATGGCCGGTCCAAATGACCGGGCCGGGTTCATCGATGCGCCGGTGAGCGGTCCGGCCGCGAGGATGCAGGCCGCGACGGTCAGGCCGATCGGGAAGCCACCGAGTTTGTGGCCGCGATCATCGACGGTGGTGGTGAGGATCACGAACATCAGGAGGAATGTCAGGACCCCCTCGACACCGATGACGGGGCCGTCCATGCCGTTGCGGGTGAGTGACCCGATGGTGGCGCCGAGGTCCACCCCCGAGGCGTTCGCGATGGTGGGGGTGAGCAGGAGCTGGACCATCCCTGCGCCGCAAGCCGCGGCGATGAGCTGGACGGTGCTGAACAGGAGTGCCTTGCCGATGCTCTGCTTGCCAGCGATTACGAGCCCGAGCGAGACGGCGGGGTTGAACTGTCCGCCCGAGATATACATGCACCCGCTCACGCAGACGGCGAGGGCGATGCCATGGGCGAGGGCGACGGTGACGAGTGAACCTTCGCCGCCGGTGAGCCCCGACTTGGCCGTGAGCACGATCGAGGCGATGCCGAAGAAACAGAGGATGAAGGTGCCGATGAACTCGGCCACGCAGGCGGGGAGGAGTTTGCTCATTGGGGTTCCTTGGGCCAAGGCGAGGAGAGAGAGAGGGCCGGGAGGCCCTCAGCGGGCCGACTGTTCGACGGTCCAGCGCATCGCACCCTTCGTGCAATCGATATGCACCGCGAAGAAGCGCGGCCGGCCGTTGGGATCGAGTTTCTGTTCGTGCTCGCGGATCAGCGGCCAGATGATCTGGCGATCGGTCTCGGGCAGCGGGAGGGCGTCGATCTCGCTCTCGTGGAACCAGGCAAGCTCACCCTCGCGCATCGTGGTCGGCTCGACCCACACGGGCACCATGACGCGGTAATAGAAGATCAGCCAGTGGCCCTTGTCCTCATACGCCGCTTCGCTGATGAGCCCGGCGAGGTGGATGTGCTCGATGGCGACGTCGATCCCGGCCTCTTCCTGGATCTCGCGCTGCGCGCACTGGGCCGGGGACTCGCCCGTGGCCATGTCGAGTTTGCCGCCGATGGGGGAGCAGAGGCCGAAGTTCGGGGCCTTCAGGCGGCGGAGCAGAAGCACGCGGCCGTCCTTGTCGCGCAGGTCACAGAGGCACGCGATTTTGTACGGGAGCTCCGGGCTCATTGGGGCGCGGCCGCCCCGTCGGTCGCCGGTGCCGCGCCGTTTTCCGGCATCGCCGCGGGCGCTGCAGCCGCCGCATCCGCGGCCTCAGTCGTCGGGGGCGGAGTGGTCAGGTTCACGTAGTCCTGGGCCTTGCTGATGACGCCGATGAACTCGAGCCCGGTGATCGCCTGTGCCTCGGTGCTGGGGTCGCTCATCATGCGCATGAACACGAGCTCGCGCGTGGCATAGCGGGGCACGGGGCCGAGCACCTGCATCATGACGCCGCCCTTGATCTTGCAGATGACGCAGACGGCCCGGGCAAGGTCGCCACGGCGCATCGAGAGGTTCTGGGCCTCGGCCCAGTCGGGGTGGAGATAGCCGCGGGCCTTGGCCTCCTGCACGCGGGCTTCATAGGAGGTGTATTTGTCGGTCCCGTCGGCAAGGAGGAAGAGGCCGTGCAGGCCCTCGTCGTTGGCGACGGCCGAGCGGCCGGGGAGGGAGTGCCAATAGTCAAGGTCGCCGTCAAGATCATCGGCGGCGTAGTTGGTGTTCAGCGGGTTCTCAACGACGGTGCGAGCGCAACCGCCGGTGAGGGCAAGGGCAAGAAGAGCGGCGGCGGTGGTCAGGAGGCGAAGGGGCATCCGGGCATCTCCGGGGGAGCGATTCGAAGAGGAGCGAACAAGGAGACGGGCAGGGCCTCAGAACGAGAGGGTGAACCCAACGAGCACGTAGTGGCGGGTCGCCTTGGTCCCGGCGATGGCCGCCCCGGGCATGAACGCGCCGTAGCGGACGTTGAAGGCCAGATCGCTGGTCAAACGCCAGTTAGCGAAGAGGTCGATTTCCGAACCGAGATAGGAGCGGTCGTTGGTGGCCTCGTCGAACCCGCCGTCGGAGTTGTACTTGCCGAAGACCTGCACATCGACACCGACCTGCAGTTGCTCGAACATGGCATCGCGACGGAAGGGGAAGGTGCTGATGCCGGCGCGGAGCGAGAGGAGGTTTGAGAGCGAGGGCGCGAAGGCCAGGCCGGTGTTGGCGAAGCCGAGGGAGTTGAAGCCGTTGTCGTCGGTGCCGCCAAGGTTGCCGTTGACAGTGTCGGAGGAGGAGTTGCGGTCACCGTCGCCGCTGGCGATGAGCGACTCAACCTGCAGGCGAGAGAAGCCCTCGTCGCGGAAGAGGTAGTTCACCTGGGCCCGGGCGGCGAAGGCCTCGATGTCGTCTGTGCTCTGGGTCGCGCTGCGGAGCGGGTCAGAGGCGGTCTCGCCGAACTCATAGACAAACTCGCCGAGGTAGGTGAGACTCGGCCCGATGCTTCCCTCTGTGCCGACGCCGATGTAGGTGGCGTTGTAGTCAAAGTTCGCCGTGGCCAGACCTGGGAGGGGCGCCCGCAGGCGGTCATCGGTGTTGTAGTCGGCCATGTGGAGCCCGAAGATGTAGTACCGACGGCCCGTCATGGTGGTGTACTGCACCTTGCCGCCGTAGTACCCGCGCCGGGTGTGCGTGTCGAACTCCTGGCGGCTGGCGTCAAAGTCCACCACGCTGTCCGGGGTGACGCTGAAGAGCCCTTCGATCTCCACGCGGTCGCCGAGTGTCACCGTCGGGCGAACGGCGAGCAGCACTTCCGAAAGGGCCAGACCCGCACCCCAGTCGACGAACTGGCGGCCGACCTTCAGGTTGAAGTTGTTCTCGCTCCGCCGTCCTTCATAGGCCGCGGCGGCGCGGCGATAGTCGAACTCATAGGAGTAGCGGTCAATGAAGGGCTCGTCCCACGAATCGCCGCGCCCATCGAACGAATCCCCCTCGGAGAACTCGCGATAGGGGAAGCGCACGCGGAAGAACCCGGTGTGTACGCCGTCGATCGAGACGCGCGAGTAGAGCGAGAGCTCGGGCTGGAGGAGCCGGCGCGAGTTGTTCGCCGCGTCGTCCACCCACAGGCCGGTGGCGCTCAGGAACCCGCCGACCTCAATGAGCGTCCGCTCCTCGAGCGTCAGGTTCTCGTCGACCCGCAGGCGATAGTCCCCGCGCTCGTCGGAACCCGACCGGAGGGCCCGTTCAAGGCGACGCTGGTCATTCTGCTGCCCGAGAGCGGTTGATGCCGCTATGGAAGCGAGACCGCCAGCAAGGAGCGCGAGCGCAAAACGAGAGTGCGCTGTGGTGTGATTGCTGCCCATCGATGCCTTTCCTTGGGACTCTGTCCGGGATGCTCATGCGGGAGTAAGCCGCCACTCGGGCGTGAGTGTACCGGGTTTGGGTCGCGTCTGCCGGAGTCCCCGCATCGCCCAGTTGGGGGATGGCCCGCCCCCTCCAGAGTTCGCGAGGCCCGGATCAACACCGGCAGCGGGGCTGCTTGGCGGTCGCCCCGGGCCGGATTTTGTTGCAACACGGTTGCAAAAGAGACTGATAGTCATATGCTACGCGGATGCGTCTTGCCTCGCCCAGCCGCCGCGCCCGCCTCGAGAGTCGCCCCTGTGCGCCGGGCGGGCGGGCGTTCTCGCTGATTGAACTCCTGACCGTCGTGGTGGTCATTGGCGTTCTGGTGGCCCTCGCGCTGCCGGCCCTTGCGGGAGCGCGGCGCAGCGCGAGGATGGTCAAGTGCCTCGCCAACATGCGATCAATCGAGCAGGCCCACACGACGTATGCCGATGCCCACCGGGGGGCGCTGGTCGCCGCGGGGCTCGCGCACGGCGGGCTGGCGGATCCGCGCCGGTCCTGGCCGGTGCTTCTTGCCGACTATGCCGGAGGCGAACTCGTCCTGCGCTCACCGGGGGATGCGTCGGACCAATGGCCGGCCACAGAAGGCGGTCGGCATGCCGGCTCCTCGCTCGGCGATTACCTCGAAAGGGCGACGACGGCGCAAGCGGCCAGTGGGGGTGGCCCCCCTCCTCCTGTGCCCTCGGGCAACTTGTCGCGCTGGACGTCGTACGGGCTCAACAACTATGTCACACCGAATCGGCAACCGCCGCCCTCGTTCATGCGGTTGAGCGCGTACGACAACATGAGCAAGATCCAGCGCCCGGCAGTGACGGTGCACTTTCTGATGATGGCGACTGCACCCCGGGGCGGAGCCGATTTTTCGCGGTCTGATCACGTCCACGCCGAGGGGTGGGATGACGGTGTCTCTCCCGCAGAGACGGCCTCGGCAGAGTGCGAGCTTGCCGCGTGGGGAGGCACCGCGGGCACGTCCGCAGGCCGTGCGAACTACACATTCCTCGATGGTCACGCGGCGACGCTGTCGTTCGGGGAGGTCTATCGGGGCTTTGAGGAGAACCGGTTCTATCCGGAGATCGCTCGCTGAGAGCGCGTTTATGTCATGACTGGAGGTCCGATGCGGTCAACTTGGCTCGGGTTGTCTGGAGTTCTCTCCGTCATCTGTATCTCCACAGCGGGCGCTGTGGCGCAGCTGCACTCGGGGGACATTGTCATCCGGCAGAACTCTGGCCGGTTGGAGACCGGTACGGTCGAGCCATCGACCGGGCTTGCAGTTTACCCACAGCGCGTCTTCGCGGCCGTACTCAGTGCGACCGGGTTCACCAACAACCCGGGGTTTGATTCCCTCCCAGGCGCGTTTCCGCCGTCGGCGCAGGTCGGCTTTGACATCGAGGACACGCTCCGGCTGTGGGATGGCCTGAACTTCGATCAGATCTCGCCTTCGCGGCTGCGAATCCGTTTCGGCGGGTCAGAGGCGCTGACACCGATCGAGCCCGCGGTGGTGCCGGGATTCAGCACGGTCCCGCAGAGCAGTGGCGAGTTTCACCGGCACTTTGGGTTCACACTCCTCGCTCCATCGAGCCCTGGCGTGTACCTGTTCACCTTGCGCCTCTGGACGGACCTCCCCGCGGTCCAGCCCTCGGAGCCGTTCGCTCTGGTCTTCAGCCGCGGTGCCGACCCTGCTGAGTTCGCTGCGGCGCTTGAGTTCGCGGAATCGCTCTTCAGGGCACCATCGTCATGCCGGATCGACTTCAACAACGACGGGATCGTCGAGCCGGGTGACCTGGACGAGTTCATCACGGCGTACTTCTCGCTCGACCCGAGCGAACGTGAGGATTGTGACTTTAACGCCGACGGCTTTGTTGAGCCCGGCGATCTGGACGAGTTCATTACCGCGTACTTCTCCGGTTGCTGACCGGATGTCTGGAGGTTCCCCTTGAGAAGGAGATATAGAGATGCGTGCGTTCTCTCTCGGTTTTGCGTCGGTCGCGCTCTTTGCAACCATCGCCAGTGCCCAGGTTCCTGATGATTTTGAAGATGTCGGCATCAAGGTCGAAGGCGGGCGGATTGTCACCAAGGCCATGACCGAGCCCTTCCCGGGCGGGGTCACCTTCTCTGACGGCCGGGTCTTCGGCGGCGAGTTCTTCGTGCAGGGCGGGCAGGTCTTTACGGACGAGCCGGGCTTCTTCGCGCAGGACGCCACACTCCCCGCTGGCTCGCGGTTCGGTTTCAACATCCGCCGCTCGCTCCGCGTGTGGAACGGTCTTGATTTTGACAGCGTGGCCCCGGAGCGGATCCGGTTTGAGTTTGACACGGCCTCCGCCACAACGCCGCTCAGCGATATGCTCACCCCGGGCCTTGATTTCGAGGTGCCATCCTCGGGCGGTTTCGACCAGCACTTTGACACGTTCCTTCTTGATGCCATGGGCAGCAACGCGCCCGCTGCGGGTGTCTATCTCGTCGAGATCGAACTCACGTCCACCGCGCTCCCTCTGGGGACGTCGCTGCCGGTGTTCCTTGTGTTTGGCAACGACGCATCGGAAGCCGCCCTCGACGCCGCGCGTGAGTATGTCGAGACGGTTCTGGTGCCCTCGCCGGGTGTCGCGAGCGTGGCGCTCGGGATGATGCTCGTGATGCGCCGTCGCCGCGCACGCGCGTGATCAAAGCGATCACGACGCGAGAACATCCCGGCAGGCGGCAAGCGCCGTCTCGATGCCCGTGCCATCCACATCAAGGTGGGTCACCATCCGCAGGCGGCGCGGGCCGGTCGGCAGGCAGAGCACGCCGTGGGCACGGAGTGCATCCGCGGCCTTCTGCCCATCGGGCAGGCCGGGGGCAAGATCGGCGAAGACCATGTTGGTGACCGTGGGGACCGCGAGCGTGACCCCGCGGATCACCGACAGGCCTTCGCCGAGTCGGCGGGCGTTGCGGTGGTCGTCGGTCAGCCGCGCGCGGTGGTTCTCGAGGGCGAAGCGGGCCCCCGCCGCAAGGATGCCCGCTTGGCGCATAGTGCCGCCAAACATCTTGCGGAACCGGTGCACCCGGGTGATGGTGGCGCGGTCGCCCGCGACAGCAGACCCGGCGGGCGCGCCGAGCCCCTTGCTGAAGCAGCAGGAGACGGTGTCAAAGTGCCGGGCAAACTCCGCGGGAGCAAGGCCTGTGGCGGCGCAGGCGTTCCAGAGCCGGGCCCCGTCAAGGTGCAACCGCAGGCCGTGGTCGCGCCCGGCCTTGGTCACGCGCTCGATGCGGTCCATGGCCCAGATCGACCCCCCGCCACGGTTCTGGGTGTTCTCGACCAGGAGCAGCCGCGAGCGGGCAAAGTGCGAGGAGAGTGGGCGGACCGCGCTCTCAACATCGGCGGCATCAAACTGCCCGAGGTCGCCCCGCAGCGTGCGGACCATGACCCCTGAGAGAGCCGCGGGAGAACCGGTTTCATAGTGGATGATGTGGCTGTCTTCATGACAGATCACCTCGTCGCCGGGCTCTGTATGGGCCCGGATGGCCGTCTGGTTGGCCATGGTGCCGGAGGGGACAAAGCAGGCGGCCTCCTTGCCGAGGAGCTCGGCCACGCGCTCCTGCAGAGCGATGACAGTGGGGTCGTCGCCGAGCACGTCGTCACCAACCTCAGCCCGGGCGATGGCCTCGCGCATGGCCGGGGTGGGGCGCGTCACGGTGTCGGAGCGCAGATCAACGATGGGGTTGCTCATGGTGTGGCCGGGGGGAGTGACAGGGGCGTGGAGGCGGCGATGCGCGGCGCGAAGTGTTCAAGAGCACGAAGGACGGTCTTGGCGATGATGTCCGCCTCAAGATTCACCGGGTCGCCGGGGCTGAGGTCTGCAAGAGTGGTGCGTTCGAGCGTGACGGGGATGAGGGCGACAGTGAAGGTGTCGCGCTCGACCTCCGCGAGGGTGAGGGAGACTCCCTCGAGCGAGATCGACCCCTTGGGCGCGAGCGCGGGGGCGACACAGGCCGGGGCCCGGACAGTGATGCGCCACTCTGCCCCCTTGGTGACGCGCTCAACGGTGCCGACACCATCGATGTGCCCCTGCACAAAGTGGCCGCCCATGAGTGTGGAACCGGTGACGGCGTGCTCAAGGTTGACTCGGGCGCCCGCATGAAGCGTTCCGAGCCGGGTCTTGGCCAGCGACTCGTGGATGACATCAAACGCCGCGAGCGTGCCCCCGGGGAGCCCCGCCACGGTGAGGCAGCACCCGGCCACCGCGATGGAATCACCAAGCCCGGGGCGGTGATCCCAGGGAGCAAGATCGATGACCAGTCGGCAGCCCGTCGGCGTGGCCGCCATGCTGTGGACCTGCCCGATCGATTGCACAAGCCCGGTGAACATCGCTGCCCAAGCGTACACGACGGAGCGGGGAAAAGGGGGCCGCGGCACGCAGGCACTACTATCCACGGGTGCGGGCGTCGGGGCGGGTCTCCCTGTTGACGTGTGATTCTCTTTGCCGTGTATGCCGTGTTTGTCTGGTACCTTGCGATGCGCTATCGGCGCCGCTGGCTGGGGTTTGCGATCGTTCTCGTCGGGGCTGCGCTCTGCCTGCTCCTCGCCAAGGCGCTCATGAAGTTCGACACGTTCCTTGGTGGCGGGCCGCGGCTGGTGCAGCATCTGATCTGGGGCGAGTCGGCCCTGGTGCTCGTGGTGGGGCTCTTTGTGGCTTCGCTCCCGCGACCGCCGAGCGGTCGCCACTGTGCCTACTGCTGGTATGACCTGCGCGGGCTGGAGAGTGAATCGGGTGGCTCGACGGCGAGCGCGGGTCCTGGTGCTGAGCCCGTCTGCCCTGAGTGCGGCGAGCCGCTGCTTGGTTGGGGGAAGCGTGGCCGAGCGCCTGCTCGCACAGCGGGGCAGGGTGGGAGCGGCCCCCGAGGGTGATGATGGGGCCGGGTGTCAACGGCTGAGCGGAGCGGGTGCGGCCTGTCGAGCCCGCTGCGGAAGGGTGATCTCAAAGACCGCCCCGCGCCCGAGCGGGCCCTCGCGGTTGCGGGCGAGCAGCACGCCCCCGTGTTCACGGATGATCCCCTCGCTGACAGCGAGCCCCAGACCGGTGCCTTGGCTATCAAGTTTGGTCGAGGCAAAGGGCTCGAAGAGCCGGCCCAGAATCTCTGGGTCGATGCCCGGGCCATTGTCGGCGATCGTGATCGTCACCCACTCTCGATCGTCGCGGACGAGGGCGGCGGCATCGACGGTGATGTGGGGACGGGCGGGCCCATCGGTGGTGCTGCCCGGCCCGCGGCGTGAAGGGTCGAGCGCATCGGCCGCGTTGCGGAGGAGATTCACAAAGACCTGGACCAGCCGGTCGGCATCGCATTCGACAAGGAGCGCGGTGGTGACGCGGTTCTCAAGGGTGACGCTGCGGGCCTCACGATCAAGCCGGACGAGTGTCCACGCCTCATCCACGAGCGGGCAGAGATGGGCGGGTGCGGTGCGGGCGGGGCGGACGCGGGCGAAATCAAGGAGACTCTCCGAGAGGCGCTCAAGCCGCCCGACCACGCGCACGAGCAGGGCGGCCTCCTGCTCATCGAGGCGGCGGGCGGGGTTGCCGGCAATCTGCTCGACCATGCCTTTGATGACCGCGAGTGGGGTATTGAGTTCGTGGGCGAGCCCGGCGGACATCATGCCCAGACTGGCGAGGCGGTCGGCGTCTGCGAGGTTTCGCTGGGCCGTTTCGAGGAGGTGGTTCTTCTTCTTGAGGTCTGAGGCAGCAAAGGCGAGCTGCTCAAGAGCGACCGCGAGGTCCTCCTCATGGCGACGGAGGGCCTGCACGGTGCGGTTGCGCGAGCGCATGATCTCGCCGAGTTCATCCGCGGGCATCGAGCCGGTGGCGATGATCTCCTGCGAACGGTCCCCCTCCTGAGCGGCGCGATCGGCCTGGAGCATGGCCCGGATGGGACCATACACATGGCGCGGCAGCACGAAGATCTCGAGCGAGAGCGCGATCAGGGCGTAGACCCCGAGCAGGGCGACGGTCATGAAGATGTACAGCCGGACCACCGCGCCCCGGGCATCGGCAAGGACGGCGCTCGCGCCGACCAGCCACCCGCCCTCAGCCGACTCAATCGCGGCAAGCCGTCCATCGGCGAGCCGCGCGGTGCCGGCGCCGGAACGGGCCGGTTGCGCAGCGATCTCGCCCAGCCCTTCGAGCGTCACCGTCGGCCCCGTGGTCGTTGGCTCGGGGGCTCGCCCAAGTCCGAGGGTGACCGAGGGCCCGAGTTCAGCCGCGGCGGTCTGGAGAGCGATTGACCATGCCTGATCATCCGCCGTGCCCGCTGCGGTGAGAGCGGCCTTGCGGGCGGTGGCCGTCCGCAGGGCGAGACGGGCCTCATGAAGTTCGGCTTCCTCAACCACGCGCGTGATCGCCGGCCACAACGCCGCGGCGAGAATGCCGGCGAGAACGAGGGAGAAACAGGTATGAAGGAAGATGAGCTTCTTGCGGACGCGCATCCCGGCGAGCAGGCCGGAGACGCGGTCGGGACCGGTGACAGCCCGTGAGGCGCGCGGACCGGTGGTGCCCTGGCCCGGGGCGGGGCTGACGGGCGGTGCCGCCGGAGTGGGCGGGTCGGGCGGGATGTCGGCGGGACGGTTCAAAGGACCTCGGTTGGCGCGGATGGATGCACCGAGCCGGAAAGGGTCCGCAACGGTAGTTCGTGGCGATCGGATGCCGACGGGCGGTAGGGGCCGCGGCGAACATCGCATAAACTCTTGTGATGAGCCAGGTCCAGCGAACAAAGCGGCACGGTCGGTCGATACTGGGCGAACCGGGGCCTGAGTGGAGCGTCATCGGGAGCGCGCGCGACCGGGCGTGTTCCTTTGTGGCCCATCGGGCGGCCTGGTTTCCGAGCTTTGATCCGCGCCCACTGAACACCGCCGGGCTGGAGGCCCGCGATGCCGCGCTCGCGCACGCGATTGTCGATGGGGCGGGGCGGAGGTACCTGACCCTTGCGCATCTTGTCGGGCGGGGGTGCTCGCGGCCCTTTGAGGCGCTTGAACCCAAACTCAAGGGGGCACTGCTCGTCGGTGCGGCCCAGCTCTTTCTGCTTGACCGGGTGCCCGCGTACGCGGCTCTTGACCATGCGGTAGAGTGGACCAAGCGGGCCGCCAACCGTGGGGCGGCGGGGTTCGTGAATGCCGTTCTCCGCAGTGCTGCGCGCCTGCGGGCCGAAGGGGCCGAGCCCCAGGCCTTGCCCGGGTGGCGCGCGGGCGGGGCCTTTCGCAATGCGCTGCCCTTGCCGAGCGGGCTCTTTCTTCGACTCACTGAGCCGGTCTTTCCGGAGGAGGAGTGGGCGGCGCTCGCGCTGGCGACCGGGCACCCGCCGCAACTGATCGAGACCTGGCGCGGTGCGTTCGGAGATGATCGTGCCCGGGCCTTGGCGCTGCACGGCGTAGCCCGCGCGCCGGTGATTCTGAACACGCAGAACGCGGAGTTTCTGCCGCTCCCATCTGAGAGTGTGCGGGCCCACACGGAGCAGGGCTACTCGGTCTACTCCGGGGACCATGATTCGATCGTCGCGACGCTTGATGGGCGTGATGACGTGTGGGTGCAAGACCCGGCGTCTGGCGCGACGGTGCGGAGCGTGGAGGGGGCCCAGCCGCCGCCGGCGCGAATCATCGATGTCTGTGCGGGGCAGGGGACGAAGACGCGCCAGCTCGCGCGGACCTTCCCATCGAGCCGGATCATCGCGACCGACACCGACCCGCGCCGGCACGAGGTGCTGCGGCGGGTCTTCAAGGGTCATCCGCGCGTCACGGTTATTGAGCATCGCGACCTGATGCCTGAATACGCCGGGTGGGCTGACCTTGTACTGCTCGATGTGCCCTGCTCCAACACCGGCGTGCTCGCCCGCAGGCCCGAGGCCAAGCACCGGTTCAACCGGCGGGCCATTGAGGAACTGACGGGCATTCAGCGCCAGATCATCGCCGACGCGATCCCGCTGCTTTCGGATTCACCGGGGGCGGCGATCCTGTATGGCACCTGCTCGCTCGACCAGCGCGAGAACGATGCGCAAGCGGCGTGGGCGGTGGAATGGCACGGGCTTGAGCGGGGCGCAGAACGGTTGACACTCCCCGCCGGGGGGCCGGGTGAGGACCCGCTCGGTTACCACGATGGCGGGTACAGCGTGCTCCTCAAGCGCCCTGCGCGAGGGGGGCGGGGAAAGAGCATCAAGGCCGCGCCGGCAGCAGAGCGCTGAGGTTGATGGCCGCTTCCGATGCGGAGGGGAGCCGCTCCCACGGTCCGAGCGAGAGATCATCGAGGAGTCGCCGCAGGTCGGGCGGGAGTGGGGCCTCAAACTGCATGGGCACCCCGGTCGCGGGGTGGCGGAAGGAGAGCATCGCCGCGTGCAGGGCCTGGCGCGCGAAGGTTGAACCGTCCCGGAGTTCGAGCGGGTGGCCGCCGTACATGTCGTCGCCCAGGAGGGGGAAGCCGAGGTGCGAGAGGTGGACGCGAATCTGATGAGTGCGGCCGGTCTTCAGGTCCACCTCGAGCAGCGTGTGGCGCGTTGGCGCGGCCGGAGGGGGCGGCTGACCGGCCCGGCGACGGCGGTCGCGCTCGGTTTCGTCGACGGGTGAGCCGAAGACGGCGAGCGCGCGATAGTGCGTGAGGGCGGGCTTGCCGAGGTGGTCATGACGGACGACCTGCATCTCTCGAAAGCCCTTCTGGCGTGAAGGATGCGGCCCGATGGGGACATCGATGACATCGACGGCGGGCTCGACCACGCCCTCGGCGAGGGCGAGATAGCGCTTCTGCACCGTGCGATCCATGAACTGGCGCGCCAGTTGCCAGTGGGCATGGTCCCCCTTCGCAAAGACGATGAGCCCGGAAGTGAACCGGTCGAGGCGATGGACGACGCCCGGGCGCGCGAACTCCTTGCCGACGCCCGAGAGGGCACCGCCGAAGTGGCTGCGGTTGCGGAAATGGAAGGCGAGCGCGTTGATGAGCGTGCCCGCGGTGTGGGTGCGCGCGGGGTGGACGATGATGTCAGGCGACTTGTTGAGCACGATCAGGTGCTCGTCCTCGAACAGCACATTGAGCGGGATGTCCTGGGGCTCAAAGTCCTCTGACGGTGGGGGGGGCACGCGGACTTCGACCACGTCGCGGGCACTCAGCACAGTGGCGGCTTTGGCCGTCCGGCCATTTACGAGAACGCCACCTGACTCAATCAAGGCCTGGAGTTTCGACCGGCTCATGAAGGTGATGCGGTCGGTGAGGTACTTGTCCAGCCGCTTGGTCAGGTCATGCTGGAGCGTGAAACGCACCAACTGGGGTTCGCCCCGGGGGGGCAAAGTTGGGATGGCCGATGGTGGCAGCGCGAGGTCGTCATCACCTTCGCTCTCGGTGTCGTCGCTGGCTCCGACGGAAGGGGCTGATGGCGGGGCCGGCGGGGGTGAGGGTGCAAGTGCAGGTGTGGGTGGGGGCACCGCATCCCGGGCGGCGCGAAAGACCGCGCCCGCATCGACCTTCCCGCTCCGGTCGATCAACCCCGCGCCGGGGTCGCTCGATGGGTCGGTACCCGGGCGCTTGCGTGAGCCGCGGCTGTGGCGCGACCGTGCGGGAGTGCGGCCCGCATCGGATGGGCCGTCACCCGTTGGACGTGGAGGAGTGGACACGGTGCCGCGGTGCGATCAGCGCTTGGGCGGTTCGGCGGGCTTGGGGTCGGTGGTCGCCGGGGGGGGAGTTGGGGTGGGGGTCGTGGCGGGGGCAGTC
>JBQTIJ010000365.1:0-16405 GCA_052388255.1 Phycisphaerales bacterium | reverse complement strand
AGCGGTGTCCTTTGTATGACCGGCTGCGTCGCCCGGACTGTTGTTGTTGTTTCGCGATTGACTTTCATGATTTTGCTTTCGTTTACACTCACTCTATTGGGCGAGGCGTTCCTCCCGATGCACCATGGCGGTGGCAATGCGACAGCGGCTGGTGCTGCCCACCCCGCTCCGCCGTCTCGTTTCGCGCAGCCCGACAATGCCGCGCTTTTGTACTACCGGTATTGGTCGATGATCACACCCGCAGCGGTTGAGCGGCTGAACAAGGACGACTTCCTCAAGCCCGAATGGAAGGCCGATTCCGAAACTGCCAAGGAGGTCGCTGGTGCCCGCGGGCATCTCCAGGGCATCCTGCGCGGCTCGCGAATCACCCGATGTGACTTTGGTGTTGAATGGGATCAGGGTTGGGGTGCCCTGATGCCTCACCTCTCCAAAGTCCGACTTTCGGTCCGGGCCCTCGGTCAGGATGCACGAATCCGGGCCGCAGGGGAACCGGCAGCAGCGGCAGAGAACGTGGCCGGGATGTTCCGGATCGCCCGGCATGGGGCGCAGGAGGGGGTGCTGATCGGATCGCTGGTTTCGTGCGCCAATGCGCGAGCCGCGGCGACCACTGCCGTGAACCTTCATCGTGAGAGTGCGCTCGACGCGGATGGCCGCGCCCAGATCATCCGAGAGATCGAGGCCGTTCTCGAACATGACCCGTTTGGAGCCAAGGCGTGTATCAGCGCCGAGAAGATCATCACCACCGAATGGGTCAAGCGGGTCGGCAAGGGGGGCGGAATCGCGCTCGCTGATTTCTTCGTGAAGGAACTGGGGATGGTGGCAGATTCCGCGCCGGTGGCGCAGGCGAGGGCCATGAGCGCCGACGACATCCGCACCTGGGCCGGCAAACTTGAAGGCGCGTACGACGCCTTTGAGGCCGACTGGGACAAGCCCGACGCTCTTGAGGCGATGGCTCAGCGCTCTGAGCGGATCAGCAAGGGCGAATGCGGCCCGATCGGCGCGCTGCTCGCCCCCGACCTCGGCAAAGCCCGCAGGTCCGTCGGGGAGGGCGTGAAGGCCCTGCGTGAGGCCATTGAGGTCCTGAAGATGGAGAAAGCACCGAGCGCGGACGCCCCAGCATCGAACAAGTGACGCTGATCAACAGACGTCGCTCATCGGCTCCGGTTCGCTACTCCAGTTTCCGCGTCTGAACCCATGGTGCCCGACGACCTCCAAATTCTTCACCGATCCAGGCGCGGCGATGAGCACGCGGCTGAGGCCCTCTGGACGCGGCTCTCCCCACGCTTGCTCGCCCTCGCACGGGTGATGACGGGCGACCATGCGGATGCGGATGACGTTGTTCAGCGGGTCTTCGTTCGTGTGCTCCGTCTGGACGATCTGGCCGCGGCGGCGATTGTCGATGTCACGGCGTACTTCGTCGGGGCCGTGCGGAATGAATCCCGCAACGAGGTGCGTTCTGCTCGCCGGGCAGCCCGGGTGATCACGACCCGTGCCGCGATGGAGGTATCGCGTGGCGGCGAACGCAGCGAGGAACCGCTCGTTCTCGAAGGAGTGATCGACCGGCTCTCGGAAGACCACCAGGAGGTGCTCCGCCTCCGCCATGTGGCGGACCTGACTTTCGCTCAAATCGCGACAGTGCTCGAGGAGAATCCGAACACGGTGGCATCACGTTATCGTTCAGCGATCGAGCGACTTCGCGCCAGTCTGGAGAATCCGGGAGCCCCTGGCCCCCATCAACCGACCGCACCCCACGAGGTGACCCATGGCTGACGACCCCCACATGAACAATCCGGAAGATCGGCTTGAGGAGCGTTTGAGTGCGTATGGCGCTGGGCTTCGAGCCGCGGCAGGTCGGCCTCTCCCGGGCGGGGTCCTTGATGAGGTGCGCGTCGCTGCCCCCCCTTCGACCATTGTCGCGCAGATGAACCGCGGTGCACGGTGGCGAGGCCTCGCAGTGGCCGCGGCTATCGCGCTCTTGGCGATGGGGACGCTGGTCCTCCTGGTTGCGCGGATCAGCGCCGGTGGGGGATCCCGTGCCCCGAGTGTGCCCATCGGTGCCATGGCTGCGGTCCCCATGGTCGGTCAGCTGACACGGCTGGCCGCCGCGGATGGCAACGGTGCTCTCGATCTCCCCCTCTCGCCCGATTGGCGCGGTGCCGGCATCTCGGCCGCGCTGGTCGATTCTCACCGAGTGGGTGTCCGCTTCGTGCCGTGAAGCAGGCGTTACGCGGTCCGCGGTCAATCGTCGTCTTCGATCACCTTGACCGTCGAGACCACCATGTAGTGGTCGGAGAACCGCTGCTTGTAGTCCTTCTCGTTCATGCCGCGGGACTTGAGGTACGCATCTGACATGACCTCAAAGCCGGCCCCCGCGAACTCCGGCTGGGCGCTGGGTGAGAGGATCCGGTCCATCTTCCCACCCCGCCAGTGTGTCGCAAGGCCCTTGGCGTTCAGATCGGCGAGACCCGCCTTCGCGAAGGTCTCAAGCGCGGGCTCCTTCTCGCCCGTGCAGTTGGTGTCGCCGAGAAGGACGATGTCGAGGTCCTTGAATCTCTCGCGCACGCCCGGCAGGGCGTTCACCAGCGCCGTGGCCTCCATGCCCCGGTGGGCGGCAAAGTCGCCGTTGTAGTCGGCCTTCATGTGCAGCACAATGACAACGAAGTCCGTGAGCCCTTGGCCAAGGGAGAACTTCATTGCATGGGGCGGCCGGTTCCAGAGGGCCGAGCCCTGCGGCCCGCGCCCCTTCTCGATAGGGAGCGCGTGCGGCTCGCTGCTGGCCTGTTCCCACTTCTTCCCGTCGGGGGCGATGGCCGACACGCGGCTGCTGTTCCAGAGCACGCCGGTGAGTTGATCGCCCTCGTTTCGCCCCGGGAAGAGCACATACGCCCAGTCGTTGCCGGGGGCCTTATTGAGAAGCCCGATGGTGGCTTCAAGCTCGCGGCTGCGGATCGGCCTCCCACGCTCGCGGGTCACGATCTCCTCAACGGCCAGAACGCAGACCCCGCTCTTGAGGATCAGGTCGGCCAGGTCTTCGGGCGTTTGGGCAATGCCCTTGGCAGGACCGCTGCGGTCCTCCGGCTTGCCCAGCCACTCGATGTTGAACGCTCCGATGCGCACCCTTGACACCGCGCTGGGCTTGCTGGCGGGGTTGGGCTTGGGAGTCGGTTGCCCGGCCGAGGTCGTGGGCACAGGTTCCTGCGGATCGCTTGGTTGCCCGGCGCTCTTGCCGTTGGCCGTGGGGGTGCGTCCCGTCCCGCCGATCAGACCGGCCCGGCCAGCAACCGCCGCAAGGATTAGGACCAAGGCACCGACGGCGACAGAGGCCAACGCGGGCTTCGTTCTTTGGGGCATTCTGGATGGTACTGGACATATCCCCCGAGGAGCGAGGAGTGCCTTCAGCGGGTGGGGATCCGGTCGCAGAGGGGGGTGCAGAAGGCCCAAGGGATGGAAGCTGGTACACTCTTGGCATGACGACGTACACACTGGTCGCCGTTGGGCTCGCGGCGATGGCAATGACGAAGCCGCCCACCACGCCCGCGAAAGCTCCACCGGCGGACACACAGCCCGCGGAATCGCCCGCGCCAGCGGCTCCGGCAGCGCCGAGCAAGCCGGCGAAGGCCGAGATCCCGGTGGCCTTTCCGCACCCCATGATCTCTGAAGTGCTCTACGCCGTGCCCTCGGGGGACGAGGGTGATGCCAATCAAGATGGCACTCGCCACGCCACAGGTGACGAGTTCATTGAGATCTTCAACCCGCACCCCCGCGCAATCAACCTGAGGGGTTACGCGCTCTCCGACCGTTCCAAGGGCAAGAAGGGCGCGATGCAGTTCATCTTCCCGGATTGCGACCTGCGCCCCGGCCAAGTGGCGGTGGTCTTCAACGGATATCAGGCGAACATCACCGGCCCGGTCGGCGATTCGCAGGCCGCGCCCAAAGAGCCCTCCAAGAAGTTCCATGGGGCCATGGTCTTCAGCATGAAGAACACCAAGGAGAGCATCGGCCTTGCCAATGCCGGCGACTGCGCGATCCTGACCGATCCTTCTGGATCGAACGTTCACATCGTCAAGTGGGGGAAGTTCACCGACAAGATGCAGGACGCCAAGCTGATCGAGGAGGCACCCACGGCTTCGAAGTGTTCGGTGCAGCGGCGCGGTTTCACGGGCATGTTCGCGGCCCATTCCGACGTCGATGGGCTACCCTCGTCGCCGGGCAAGTTCGATGCCGGTGCCGTCCCGCCGCGCAACGAGCCGCGTGAGGATGACCGGCCGGCGCCCGCAAAAACGGACCCCGGGGCGGACGAATCCGCTCCGAAACCAAAGAAGAAGTAAACCGTCCGCACCGAATCACACCATGGCCTGGATCACGAAGAACTCCGCCGGTCTGAAGGTCCCCCGTCGCAGCGAGCCGTATCTCACCGATGAGATGAAGGCCGGGCTCGAGCGCGAGATTCTCCCGCGCTATGAGACACGCCAGGGAGCACTTCTTCCCACGCTCCACCATGTGCAGGAGCATTGGGGCTGGCTCCCGTGGCAGGCGCTCGAAGAGATCGCAGGGTTCCTTGCGATGAAGCCCGCAGAGGTCTGGGACACCGCGAGTTTCTACGAGGAGTTCTGGCTGACGCCCAAGGGTGCGCACGTGGTCGCCGTGTGCCGATCGATCGCGTGCGAGGTCTGCGACCATGCGGCGATCACCAAGGCGTGCACGAAAGCACTCGGGATCGAAGTGGGCGAGACCACCGATGATGGTCGATTCACCCTGATCGAGCTCGAGTGCCTCGGGCTTTGTGAAATGGCTCCTTGTGCCCTGATGGACCACGACGCTCACGGGCCCCTTACGCCCGAGTCCATGGGCCGATTGATCGAAGAAGTCCGGGCGAAGCCAGATGGCCACCACGGGCACTGATTCGGCGTGCGACTCGGCACCTGAAACGGGTGTCTGTTCCGAGGAAGCCGTTGGGGGCACGTCAGGACGGTTTTCAGTTCCGGGCTGACTTTGTGAGGGTGGGGGCTATACTTCCCTTCCTCCGCGGCTCGTAATCCACCTTGGTGGGCTGTCGCGGTCGGGTCTGTCATTTGTTTCTTCACGCTTTTCGGGGTCCAGCCCATGAAGGTTCGCGCATCGGTTCGTCGCATCTGCAAGGACTGCCAAGTGGTTCGCCGCAAGGGCAAGGTCCGCGTGATCTGCAAGGCGGATCCGAAGCACAAACAGGTTCAGGGCTGATCGCCATCCGCGGTCGTTCCTGCGGCCGTTCGCGGCGGATGGGGTGTTCGGTCAGGGAAAATCGGAGCTCCTCCACTGCCACGTATCGCCGGTATTGACGTTCCCGAGAAGAAGAAGATCTTCTTCGCCCTCCAGTACATTCACGGCATCGGCGAGAAGTTCGCCGGCGACATCCTCACCGAGGCGAAGATCAATCCCGATCTGCGTTCCAATGAGCTTGACGAGACCCAGCTCGCCCAGATCAACGCCATCATCGACGCGACGTACCTCGTCGAGGGTGCGCTCCGCCGTCAGAACAGCCAGAACATCCAGCGTCTCAAAGACATCCGGGCCTACCGAGGCGAGCGGCATCGCCGCGGCCTTCCGGTTCGCGGCCAGCGTACACGGTCCAACGCCCGTACCCGCAAGGGCCGTCGTAAGACCGTCGCCGGCAAGAAGGGTGTCAAGGGCTAAGCCCTCGGGCCCGGTGCGCATCACTCGGGCGTTCGCTTCCGAATCGATCGATCAGGCAAGGTTCTCACTATGGGCAAGAAGGCCGGCAAAATCCGCAAGAACGTCGTGCGTGGCATCGCCCACGTCAAGGCGAGCAACAACAACACGATGGTCACCATCACCGATATCAACGGCGAGACCCTTTGCTGGGACTCGGCGGGGACCATCGGCTTCAAGGGCACCCGCAAGAGCACGCCATTCGCCGCGACCCGCGCGGGCGAAAACTGCGGCCAGAAGGCCCGCAAGATCGGCGTTGCCGAGATCGAAGTCCGCATCAAGGGTGCGGGCGCCGGGCGCGAGTCCGCCGTCAACGGGCTGGTTTCGGCCGGCCTCCGTGTGACCGCGATCGAGGACCACACGCCGGTACCCCATAACGGATGCCGTCCGACCAAGCGCCGCCGCGTCTGATGCGCACGGCTTACTGAACGATTTGACCGTCGCGGCGCGAAAGCGTCGCCACGGTTTTTCGGCCCCCGGAAAGAAGAGACATGGCCCCCCGCACCGGGCCGTGCTTCTCGTGAACCGGTGCAGGCCCGAACCCGACGGGTGGTGCGGACATCGCAGAAAGTGACACATGCGCATCAAATGGCGCGGGCTTGAGCTCCCTTCCAAGGTCGCCGCGGACCCGCGGTTCAAGTCGAGCAACTACGGCAAGTTCGTGATCGAGCCCTTCGAGCGCGGCTTCGGCACGACGGTCGGCAACTCGCTCCGCCGCACGCTCCTCTCGGCGCTCGAGGGCGCGGCCCTCACCCAGATCAAGATCAAGGGGGCCCAGCACGAGTTCAGCTCGCTCCCCGGCGTCCTTGAGGACGTGACCGACATCGTGCTCAACGTCAAGAGTCTCATCGTCAAGCTCGACAGCGATGAGCCCAAGACCATGAAGCTCGAAGTCCGCGGGCCCGGCGAGGTCGCGGCCGACATGATCGTGGCCGACCCGTCCATCACCATCGTCAACAAGGACCTCGTCCTTGCCACGCTGACCGAGAAGGTCTCCTTCGAGATGGAGATGCGGGTTGCCAAGGGCCGCGGCTACGTCCCCGCCAGCGAGCAGATCGCCGGCGACGCGGAGCAGGAGATCGGCGTCATCCACCTCGATTCCAACTTCTCGCCCGTGCAGCGCGTCCGTTACTCGGTCGAAGAGACGCGCGTCGGCCAGAAGACCAACTACGACAAGCTTGTTCTGGAAATCTGGACCAACGGCACCGTGACCCCCGAGATGGCCCTCGTGGAGTCCGGCAAGATCATGCGCAAGCACCTCAACGCCGTGGTGCAGTACGCCGACATCGGTGCGGACCGTGTGAGCAACGAGGCCGCGCAGTCTGCGCAGGTCGACAACGAGCTCATGCGCAAGCTGAACATGCCGATCCGCGAGCTCGAGCTCTCGGTTCGCGCCAGCAACTGCCTTGAGTCCGCCCGCATCGCCTCCGTGGCCGAGCTGGTGGTCAAGTCCGAGCAGGACCTTCTCAAGGTCCGTTCCTTCGGTCGCACTTCGCTCCGCGAGGTGCAGAAGAAGCTCGAGGACCTCAACCTCACGCTCAACTACGCCCTCCCCGAGGGGTTCCTGGCCAAGGCCTGAACCGACTCTGCACTTCGCGTCGCAGGGGCCACCGGTCCTTGCGACGTTTTCTGACCAGCCGCGACGGTGCGGCCGGGCGATGGGGCCTATCATCCCCTTCGTTTCGTTCGTACAACTGATCACCTGGCATCCCGAGCCATATCGGAGGACCAATGCGTCACGGCAAAGCCGGCTATAAGCTCGGCCGCACAACGGCCCATCGTCTCGCCACGCTCCGCAACCTTGCGTGCTCGCTCTTTGAGCACGGTCAGATCGTCACCACGATCCCACGGGCCAAGGCGGTGCAGCCCTTCGTCGAGAAGATCGTCACCACCGCCAAGCAGGGCACGGTTCACGCCCGCCGTCAGGTCGTTGCCAAGCTCGGCTGGGACCGCCCCGGCTTCGAGTGGATGTACGCCCCCAAGGGTGCGACCGAGAGCAAGAACGCGGACATCAAGAAGATCGGCGATAAGGCCAAGCAGCTCGCCGACCGGGCCAGCAAGTACTTCGACCTCCCCGAGGCCTCATCGGTTGAGGTGAATCGGTACGGCGAGGTTCGCAAGGCCCCCAAGATCGTCAAGCACATCTTCGATCACGTCGCGCCACGCTTCAAGGAGCGGACCGGCGGCTACACCCGCATCATCAAGCTCGGTCGCCATCGGGTCGGTGATGCAGGCGAGCTCTGCGTGATCCAGTTTGTCGGTGCGGAGGAGGGCCCCGAGATCGGTGGCCAGCCCAGCACCCGCCGTCGGATCGCTGACCGCCGCACGGCTTTCGCCAAGAAGGCCCGCGAGAAGTTCGCGACCAAGCCCGAGTCCGAGAAGCCGGCCTAACCCTCGCTCCGGGCTCCAAGGAGTCCGTGAGAACGGCCTGCGGAGGGTTTCTGCGACCTCCGGCCGCCCTGCGGGGAAAGTTTTTTCGCCGGACCGTGAACCCGGACGGGTTCTGGCCGTATAACCTCTATTCCGGGCGTTCGCCCAGTCGCGGTCGCATGTGTTGCGGTCGCCTTGAAGAACCATTTTTCTTGGAGCATCACATGAAGTCCAACACTGCCCGTTTCGGTCTCGTCGCCCTCATCGGCGCTGTCGCTTTCCTCGGCGCTTGCAGCAACAGCGGCCGCGTTGAGTCGACCTCGGCCGCGGCCAAGGCCGGCACCTGCACCGAAGGCAAGACCTGCGAGAAGGCCTCGGCCTGCTGCGCCTCCAAGGCCAGCGCTGAGAAGGGCGCCTGCAGCGCGACCTGCACCGACAAGGCCGCGACCTGCACCGAGAAGAAGACCAACTGATCACCTGCTGATCACTGGTCAGGTCCGCAAGACAGCGTTCTGCGGGCCCCATGAACAAAGCGACCCTTGCCTTCATCGGCAGGGGTCGTTTTGTTTTTTTCCCTGTGGGTGCGCGGTGGGAGCCTTCCGGACGGCGTGTCGGTACCTTCCGAACCCGCGCACTGAGACTCTGCCTGGGCACGGAAGGGCCTCAGGTCGTGTCCCTTACTCGGTCGTCGCGACAAGCCCCCGCGCGTCAGACCGTCGTGGCGGACCGACCTCAGCCGTTCCACTTCGTCTCTGGCTGGCCCGTGTAAATCGACAACGGTCGGATCAACCGATTGTCGGCGTGCTGTTCCATGACATGGGCACACCACCCGGTGATGCGTGACGCCACGAAGATCGGCGTGTACTGCGGGACCGGGATGTTCATCGTGAAATACGTCATGCCGCAGGGGAAATCCACGTTGGGGTGGATGTTCTTCTTGGTCAGCATGATCTTCTGAACCTGCTCGCCAAGGTCGAACCAGCGTGAGGCCTTGAGCCCGCCGAAGGTCCCCGGGAGTTTCTTGGCCATCTCGCGTCCGAGACCGTTCAGGATGCCGGCGCGATGGTCGCCGTTCTTGTAGACCCGGTGGCCGAAGCCCATGAGTTTTCGCTTGGTGTCAAAGGCCCGCTGCATCCACTCGTCGACTTTCGCCGTCCCGATGCCCGGATCCCCCACATCGGCCACGATCTCCTTGAGCATGTCCATCGCGGCTTCGTTGGCCCCGCCGTGGAGGGGTCCCTTGAGCGCGGCGATCGCGCCGGTCACCGCACCGTGCATGTCGCTCAGCGTGCCGCTGATCACGCGGCTGGTGAAGGTGCTGGCGTTGAACTCGTGCTCGGCGTAGAGGATGAGCGATACGTCCATGACATGCGTCTCGTCCGCCGAGGGGCGCCGTCCGGTCATCATGTAGAGCAGGTTGGCCGCGTGGCTGAGCGATGGGTCGCCACCAAGCTCGGCACCGATGATGGCGCGGTTGTCGATCACGTTCTGCATGTGGCCGATGATCGTGGGGATCTTGGCGAGCAGTCGCTTGGCCTTGCGCAGGTTCGGGGCCGCGCCCGTGGACTGTGCGTCAGGGTCGGTATGCCCGAGGATCGAGACGGCGGTGCGGAGCACGTCCATCGGGACCGCTCGCCCGCTGGCCAGCCAGCCGCCCGCACCCTCGATGAACGACCTCACCGCCGGGGCAAGGGCCCGCTCGGCGATGATCTCGGCTTTGAACCGGGCCAGTTCCGCAGCGCTTGGCTTGTGGCCTTCCAAAAGAAGGAAAGCAACCTCCTCGAAGGTTGCGTTCTTGGCGAGGTCATGGATCTCAAACCCGCGATAGACCAGTTTGTCCTGCTCGATAGAGCAGATCGAGGTCTGCCCGCCGATCACGCCTTCGAGCCCCTTGGCGAACGCTGCTTGTTTGTCCGACGCGGCGGACTTGGCGGCAGAAGACGACGCTGCGGGCGGGGTAGCAGTGGCAGACATGGTGGCTCCGGGAGGCGGCGGCGGGTGTCAAACTGGGGAAGCCCGCCGCGGTGATCGGGGACGAAGACCGTGCAATGGAGAAGGTGAACTCTACGCGATCCGGGGGCTTACCGGTTCCACATGGTGCCGCCATACACGGCGGAACCACCAAGGTGTTCGGCGATGCGCAGGAGCTGGTTGTACTTGGCGTTGCGGTCGCTGCGGCATGGAGCGCCGGTCTTGATCTGGCCGCAGTTGGTCGCCACCGCGATATCGGCGATGGTCGAATCCTCGGTCTCGCCGGACCGATGGCTGAGGACCGCGCTGTACTTGTTGCGTGTGGCAAGGTTGACCGCGGCGAAGGTCTCCGTGAGCGTGCCGATCTGGTTGACCTTTACAAGGATGCTGTTGGCGCAGCCGTTCTTGAGCCCCTTGGCCAGGAATGCCGGATTGGTCACAAAGAGATCATCCCCCACAAGCTGGATCCGCTTGCCGAGGCGTTCCGTGAGCAGTCTCCAGCCGTCCCAGTCGTTCTCGGCCAGGCCGTCCTCGATTGAACGGATGGGGTACTTGTCGCACCACTTGGCCCAGAGATCGACCATCTCTTCGCTGGTGGCAATGCGCTTGGGGTCGCTCTTGAAGAAGCAGTATCCCTTCTTCCCCTTCTCCTTGGCCTCGTTCCAGAGCTCGCTCGTCGCGGGGTCAAGGGCGACGAAGATCTGCGTTCCCCACTTGTACCCCGCCTTCTTCGTGGCTTCCTCCATGAGCTGCAGGGGTTCCTCCGCGCTCTTGAGCGAGGGTGCAAAGCCCCCTTCGTCACCGACGGCCGTCGAGAGGCCCTTGTCGTGGAGCACTTTCTTGAGCGCGTGGTAGATCTCGACCCCGGCGCGGAGGGCGTCCGCGAAGTTGCCAAAGCCCCACGGCTGGATCATGAACTCCTGAAAATCCACGTTGTTGTCGGCGTGCTTGCCACCGTTGAGGATGTTCAACATGGGGACCGGAAGCACGTTGGCTGCGGAGCCGCCGAGATAGCGGTACAGCGGCAGCCCCGCCGCCCCCGCAGCGGCCTTCGCGTTCGCCATGGAGACCGCAAGAATGGCGTTGGCGCCGAGCGATGCCTTGTTGCCGGTCTTGTCGAGCGCGATCATGGCATGGTCGATCTTCTCCTGGTCAAAGGGCGACATGCCGACAAGCTTGGTCGCGATCTTGCTGTTGACATTCTGAACCGCCTTGGTGACTGCCTTGCCAAGGTACATCGCCTTGTCACCGTCGCGGAGTTCGCACGCCTCGTTTTCACCTGTCGACGCCCCGGAGGGCACGGCGGCGCGACCGAGTGTCCCGCAGCAGAGCAGCACATCGGCTTCCACGGTGGGGTTGCCGCGGGAGTCGAGGACCTGTCGGGCGACGATGCGGGAGATGGTGCTGGGCATAGTGGGGGGACCCTTGCGGAGTGAGAATCGCCCCGGGGGTCGGGGCGGGCTGCTCCGCGCGACCGGGCCGGGGATCGGCCGCCGGGGTCGGGGAGAACAGCGGGGGAGCATAGTGTGGCACGGTGCTAAAGTGTGGCGTCGCGCCCGGTGCCGTCCCCTGTGGTGGCGGCGGCCGGCGTCAGAGACGCGAGGTGGTATGGGCTTTTCCGCGGAAATCGTTGCGGCTCGCCTCGCCGAGCACATGGCGGGGATTGTCGCGCAAGGACGCCGGGTCCAGCGGCTCGTTGAAGCCAGTTTCGACGCAGTCTTCTCTCGCGACGAGGCGGCGGCGACGCAGGCCCGGGCCCTTGACGAAGAAGTGGACAGAGTGGACGTCGAGATCGAGCGGGCTGCGGTCGATTTTCTCGCCGAAGTCTGTCGGCAATCGGGCGCGATGTCCCCGGCCCAGCTTCGCGAGGTGCTGACCATCGTGAAGGTCAACAACGAGCTCGAACGGATCGCCGACCTTGGCGTTATGGTCTGTGAGGAGGTCCGGCTCCTGAACGCCTGCGGGCCCCTGCCGCCGGCCTTCCGCGTCATGACCAACAGCGTGGTGGGCATCGTGCGTGATGTCACGGCCTCCCTCGAACGCAAAGACCCGGAGCTCGCCAAGGTCGTGCTGCTGAGCGAGGAGACCGTCGCGGAGTTCAAACGCACGCTGGTCCGCGACTCTCAGAAGCAGTTTGCCGCAGGACAGATGAACATGGACATGATCCTCGGCATCACCGACGTCGCGACGCTGTGCGTCGGAATGGTCGATCACTGCACCAACATCGCCGAACAGGTCATCTATTCGGCGACGGGGACCATCGTTCGGCACATGGAAGGTCACTGGGAAGAAGTCAAACTCCCCTGAACAGCCAGAACCGTGGTCATGCCCCGTATGTTCGTTGATCGTGCGGTCTCCGTCGCCTAAACTCACGACCCTGCCCGGACCACGTTTGGACCCCGTGGCAGTGACCTGCGAGATTTGCTATGGCACATAAAAAGGGACAGGGTTCGACGAAGAACGGCCGCGACAGCAACCCCCAGTACCTGGGTGTGAAGCTCTACGCCGGCGAGACGGCCCAGCCCGGTTCGATCATCGTGCGCCAGCGTGGGACGCCCCACCGCCCCGGCTTCAACGTTCGTCGCGGCAAGGACGATTCGCTCTTCTCCGTCGGGACGGGCAAGGTGGTCTTCGAGGGCCGCACGGTGCATGTCGTTCCGACCGATGGCACGCCCAAGCCCGCGTGGCTCTGAGCGAGCAGGGTCCGAAAGTTCGCATTCACAGGCCGGGTCATCCCCGGCCTTTTTCTTGCGCGGAAGCGATTGCGCGGACCCAGCCGCATGTTTCATGCAAGGAACCGGGCCCGCTCAGCAGCCGTCGGCATCGAGCATTGGGCGTGCCCGCCGGAGAGACGCCGGCGATTGGTCGCCACGAGTCGATAGCACGTATCGCGCAGCCCACGAGGTAGCCATCTCAGCCACGCCGCCCAGCACCATGGCCAAGGGAGCAGCCCGGCGAGAATCAGAACCGCGGTCGATTGAGTATGAACGCGCCCACTGGCTATGAGCACCATGCTGTCCGGAAGCCCGGCCCGACTCACACCGGCCTCAGCGAGAAGTTGCTCCGCCTTGTCGCTCGAGAGGGGTGCAAAGCGCAGGAGCCCTCGCCGGTCAAGCCGGATCAACCGCCGCACCCCTGAATGGCAAAAGCCACACTCGCCGTCAAAGAGCACGACATGGCTAAGCGTGGTCTCCACGGCTCAGGCAATGGCCGGGGCGGCAAAGGTCGTGGGTTTGCGGTCCGCCATCATCTGGACGAACGCATCGAAGAGATACGCTGAGTCGTGCGGACCGGGGCTTGCCTCTGGGTGGTATTGCACACAGAAGAGGGGCCGTTCCTTCAGCCGGAACCCTGCGAGGGTGTGGTCGTTCAGGTGGATGTGGGTTGGCTCACCACCGACGGCCTTGAGTGAATCCGGATCGACGGCGAACCCGTGGTTCTGGCTGGTGATCTCGACCCTTCCGGTCAGGAGGTTCTTCACCGGCTGGTTGGCACCGCGATGGCCAAAGGGAAGCTTGAAGGTCCTGGCCCCAAGGGCCAGCCCGAGCAACTGGTGCCCGAGGCAGATGCCGAACGTCGGCAATGGCCGGGCTGCGCCTGGCCCGACGAGCTCCCGCAAGGTCTTGATGGTCGCCGAAACCGCGGCGGGGTCGCCCGGTCCGTTGCTGATGAACAGACCGTCGATCTGACCGCTCGCGTGCATGTCGGCGATCTGTCGGGCGGGGGCATCGTGCGGCACCACCACCACATCGCAGCCGCGGTCGGTCAGGTTGCGCAGGATGTTGCTCTTGGCGCCACAATCGAGTGCGAGCACCTTGTACCGTCGCTTTGCGTGGGCCCGGGCTTCGGGCGTCCTTGCTGAGGGGAGCTGAATGAGCGGCGACCACTCACCCAGCGTCTCCTGCCAGGTCTGCTGGCTGCTGCACCCGACAGCGGGCACCAGGTTCTGCCCACTCATTGACGGGGCCTTGCGGGCCATCGACACGAGCTCGGCATCCGAGAGATCGGTGCGATCGGTGATCACCCCCTGCATCACTCCGCCGCTGCGGAGCCGTCGCGTCAGGGCACGAGTGTCGATCCCGCTGAGCCCCAGCACGTTCTCTTTGGCAAGGTACTCAGGGAGCGACATGCTGGCCCTGGAGTTGCTGTGCTGCACGGCAAGCTGCCGGACGACAAACCCGGAGACCTGAACGCGAACACTCTCGATGTCCTCGCTGTTCACTCCGTAGTTGCCCATCATGACCGATGTCATGACCAGAATCTGCCCCGTGTAGCTCGGATCGGTCAGGGCCTCCTGGTAGCCGCACATCGCGGTGTTAAAGACCACTTCCGCTGGCACCGACATGCCCCGACCGATGGCGCCGAAGGCCGTCCCATGAAAGACCGTGCCGTCCTGCAGTGCAAGGCGGCCGGGCGCGGTCACGGTCGGACGATCGGTCGGTTGGGCCATATCCCATATCATACGTTGACGCTCGAAAACTGGCGAGCACGTCCCGCACCGCATCGAGCATTCGAAGGGCCGACCGACCTTGGAGTCCCTTTTCCCCAACCTCGTTCGTGAGAAGCCGCGCGGGCCCTCGGGGCCACGCCGCTACCTCTGGGTGGCCCTTGAACGCGGGATCGAGCGGGCTGGGTCCCTCGCAAGGCAGACACATCCATCAGCCGGGAAGCCGGGCTCCGTTGCCATCCCCGCTACGCCTGCCCTTCCCGTTGAGCCCGGCACGCTCACCTACTTCACCGCCGACCCCAACGTTCAGCCCGGCGACCGCGTGCGCGTTCCCCTCGGGCGTGGCGACGCCTCGACCGCTGGAATCGTCGTGCGCATCGGGGGCGATGAACTGCTCGCCGGCCTGAGCGCGGCGCGGGTCAAGCCCATCAGTGAACGGCTCGGCCCGGTCGTGACGGCGGAACTGCTTGACCTCGCTCGCTGGATGGCGGCGTACTACGTCTGCCCACTCGGCATGGTGCTGGCATCACTCGTGCCCGCCGCCGTCAAGAAGCAGACGGGGCTCAAGCGCACCCGAGTGCTTTCACTGGCCGCGCCCACAGCAGAAGTCCCACGGCTGACGCGAGTGCAGGCCGGAGCGCTTGATCGACTCCGGTCGCTCGATGCGTCCTGTTGGCCCATGACCATCGACGGCCTCGTCGCCGCGTGTCGTGATGCGACCGCCGAAGGGAGCCCACCCCCGGTCTCTGCCGGCACGGTCCGCCGTCTCATGGCGCTCGGCCTTCTCACGGCCGTCGAACGACTTGAGGTGCCTGCTGTAGCCGCGCCCGAGGGCGGCGGTCAAGGACTCGGTGAGCCGACCGGCCTCCCCACCCTCACTCGCGATCAACAGTCCACCGTCAACGCGATCGGTGCATCCCTCGGTGCGTTCGGGGTCCACCTCATCCGCGGCGTGACCGGCTCCGGCAAGACCGAGGTGTACCTTCGGCTGATCGACATGATCATCCGGCAGGGCAAGCGGGCGATCGTCCTCGCCCCCGAGATCGCGCTTACGCCGCAGACGTCACGCCGTTTCCTTCTCCGGTTTGGCGCGAGTGAGGTAGCCGTCCTTCACAGCGCGCTCAGCTCTGGCCAGCGTCACGCCCATTGGGCGGCTTGCGCGGCTGGCCGCGTGCGAGTGGTGGTGGGGGCGCGGAGCGCGGTCTTCGCTCCGCTTCCGGATCTTGGGATCATCGTGGTCGATGAGGAGCATGACTCGTCGTACAAGCAGGACCAGTTGCCGCGCTACCACGCCCGTGATGTTGCGATCAAGCGGGCTCAGGGCCTCGGGTGCCCGGTGGTCCTTGGGAGCGCGACGCCTTCGCTTGAGTCATGGGCCAACGCCCGCGGAGCCACTCCACCTCTGAAGCCGGGTTCCACGCACCGGGGCGAGGGTCTCCGCCTCGTGGGCACGGAGACTGCGTCGCCCCCAGCGAAGTACACGCTGCACACGCTCCCGACGCGAGCCACCGGCGCGGCGCTCCCGCGGGTGGAGATCGTGGACCTCGCCCTCGAGCGCAAGCGCCGAGCCCAAGAGGGCGGCTGGCGCGATCAACACCTGAACCTCCTTGGGCCCACGCTGGAGCGGGCCCTCGGAGAGACCCTGCGAGCGGGCGACCAGGCGATGCTCCTGCTCAACCGACGCGGATATGCGAACTACATCTCGTGCCCTGATCAGCGCTGCGGGTGGGCCATGCGGTGCGAGCAGTGCGACGCCACCATGGTCTATCACCTGCTGGGGACGCCCGGGCGTCCGCGCTCGCGCGATCAGGGATATCTGCGGTGCCACCACTGCCTTGCGGAGAACGTTCGCCCGAGCGTCTGCCCGCAATGCCAACGAAAAGTCAACACCGTTGGTCTGGGGACGCA
>JBQTIJ010000364.1:0-13156 GCA_052388255.1 Phycisphaerales bacterium | reverse complement strand
CCCGCGCCCACGACGCAGCACTTGCCCCATCCGCAGGCGACGACCGCCGCGTGGCTGGTGCGGCCGCCGGTGCTGGTGAGGATGCCCGCGGCGGAGTGCATGCCCTCAACGTCCTCGGGGCTCGTCTCGGTGCGGACGAGGATCACACTCTCGCCCTTGCCCTTGCGCTCGGTGGCCTCGGCGGCGGTGAAGGCGAGGCGGCCGACGGCCGCGCCGGGGGAGGCGGGGATGCCTTCGGCGATCTTCTCGGCGGTCTTCTTCTTGGCACCGTCGAACGAGGGGAGGAGCATCTGATAGAGGTCGCCGGCGGGGATCCGCAGCACGGCTTCCTTCTCGGTGATCAGCTTCTCCTTCACCATGTCGCAGGCGATCCGGACCGCGGCGAAGCCCGAGCGCTTGCCGTTGCGGGTCTGGAGCATGTAGAGCTTGCCGCGCTCGATGGTGAACTCGATGTCCTGCATGTCCTTGTAGTGCTTCTCAAGCTTGGCCTTGATCTTCAGAAGCTGGTCATAGACCCTCTTGTTCCACTTGGGCATCTCGTCCACCTGCTTGGGCGTACGGATGCCGGCGACCACGTCCTCGCCCTGGGCGTTGATGAGGAACTCGCCGTAGAACTTGTTCTCGCCGGTGGCGTTGTTGCGGGTGAAGGCGACGCCGGTACCGGAATCATCGCCCATGTTGCCGAAGACCATCGCCTGCACGTTCACGGCGGTGCCCATGAGCCCCTGGATGTTGGCCAGGCGCCGATAGGCGATGGCGCGATCACCGTTCCAGCTCTTGAAGACCGCCTCGATGGCGAGCTCAAGCTGCTTGAAGGGGTTCTGGGGGAACATCTCGCCCACTTTGCGGCGGAAGACTTCCTTGTAGGCCTCGCAGAGTTCCACGATCCCCTGCTCGGGGACGTCGGTGTCGTTCACGGCCTTGTACTTGGCCTTGACGTGCTTGAAGGCGTCCTCGAAGAGGTGGTGATCCACGCCCATGACGACGTCGCCGAACATGTTGATCAGCCGCCGGTAAGCGTCGTACGCGAAGCGCCGGTTGCCGGTCGATTTCGCCATCGCCTCGACGGTCACATCATTCAGGCCAAGGTTGAGGATGGTGTCCATCATCCCCGGCATGCTCACCGCCGCGCCGGAGCGGACGGAGACAAGCAGTGGCTCGGTGGTTGAGTTGAACTGGCGCCCCGTCTCCTTCTCGAGCAGGTTCATGCTCTTGTGAACCTCGTTCATCAGCCCCACGGGCAGGCGCTGGCCGGCCCGGTAATAGGCGGCGCAGGTCTCGGTGGTGATGGTGAACCCGGCGGGGACAGGCAGGCCGATCGAGACCATGTCCGCAAGGTTGGCACCCTTGCCGCCAAGAAGGGGCTTCATGGACGCGTCGCCGTCGCAGTGCTCCTCGCCGAAGTAGAAGACCATCTTCTGGGCCTGAAGCTTCGAAGGTGTCGCCTTTCCGGAAATGGCCTTGAGGTGCGTGGAGGAGCCGTTGCTGGCGGTTCCGTTGGAGTGGGCTTTGCGGAGAGTGCTGCTCGCCATGATCAACCTCGTCATTCGCTCACGAGCGACCCGCCATCGGGCTCGCCGGCTGCGTGGGTTAGGTGGCTGTCCGGAGGATTGGCTGGCGCACTTGCGCCGCGCGTGGCCCTCGCCGGGGAATGCTCACGTCACTCCAATGATAGGACACACGTCAGAGGCCCTCCCACCTTTGACCGACTCGCCCGCTTCAGGCCTACGTTCAAGGTTCGCGCCCGCTTATCCCGCCCCCTCCTCCACCCGCGCCGCCGGAGCACCCCGATTGCCTCACCCGCGCCTTCACGCTCTCCAACGCGAACACGGTGCGGTGCTGGCGGCCTTTGCGCTTCTTGCGCTGGGGGCCTGCTCGTCCAATGAACCCATGCTCCCGGAGCCACCGCTTGTGACCACCGGAGAGACCCCGGCCGGTCACGAACCGGGTCGGCCGGGCCCGCGCGGGAACAAGAAGCCGAGCGGTGAGGCGATGCTTGCGCTCGTCGAACCTGCGCGCATCCGCATCCATCCGCTGAGCCGACTGGAGCGCGACGACCGAGGCATCCTCCGGCTTACCAGCCATCTTGAACTTGCGGACGCGGCGGGCCACAGCACCAAATGGCTCGGGCGGGTGCGAATCGAGCTCTATCGCCCTGCTGCGGCAGGGGCCGAGACTGGCGACTCGCCCGCGCTCTCCGGCGGGGAGACCCAGGCAAAGTTCTGGGAGGTCGATCTGACCGACCCGGCGCAGAACGCGCTGGTGTATGACGATCTCGTCACGCGCACGTACATCCTTCCTCTTGTCGATCTTCCTGAGTGGGTCGCCAAGCTCCAGCAGGGCGCCTCGCGCGAGCCCTGGCTCACACTGCGGGCGTACTTCATCACCTGGGACGCCGGGGGGCGCGAGCGCATCCTCGAGACGTCGGCTCGCATCCGCCGTGAATCGGGAACACGGTAACAGATCAGCGGCCGGTCACGGGCATCCCTCGAAGTACCTCGTGATGAACTCATCAAGGTCGCCGGGCTCGACGAAGCCGTCGGCGTTGAAGTCGCAGCGGGCCCGCTCGATCTCCGTGCCGCTGAAATACGAGGTGATGAAGTCGTCAAGATCGCCCGGTTCGATGAAGAGATCGCCGTTGAAATCGATGTTCCCCGGGCCGCCGGGGAAACTCTGCGGGTCGGCCGGGTCAGCACAAACTATGGGCTCATCGCCATCAAGGGCCCCGTCCCCGTCGCGGTCGATGCCGATGCGCACCTCCGTGCCCTTGGGGACGACCGTGAAGGTCACTTCGCTGGTGGGCCCGGCGAGCGCGAGAAGTTGGGCCGCCGTCAGAGTCTCGCCGCCACGGTCGGCCTGGAAGAGCGGGTTCATATACACATACCCGCGCTGCCGACCGCCCGTCGCCAGCCGGGCCACGAGGCCCACACGTGCCAAGTTCGCCTGAGCCACGAACTGGCTCAAGCGGGTGTTCGCGGCGGTTTCGGGCGGGTTGGTGGCGATGGTGAGCTGCGCACCGACCAGCGCATGGGCATCCTTGCTGGCTGGCCCGAGCGGTTCGACGATGTTGGTCAACGACCCCACGGGCAGCGCGCTGCCGCTGAAGGCGAGCATGAAGGCGACGAGGTTCGCCACCTCCTGCTCCGAGCGCACATCGAACGCGGGCTCGGTGACGAAGCGCTCGATCGAATCCACGCTGCCGTTGTGCAGCAGGCCGAAGCCGTTGCGGTTGACTGTCTGCGTGGTGTTGAAGCCGCGGCGCTTGTAGAGGTTCCGCAGGTGGGGGATCTTGATGGCGGTGTTGGTACTGCCGTCCACCGAGACGAGGGCGAGATGGCGCTCACCCATGGGCCCGACAGGGATGGCGGTGTACGGCCCGGACACGGGGTTCGCGCGGGTCAGGTCGGGCCCCATGCCGGTGGGAAGGGTGTGGCAGGTGACACACGCGAAGCCGCCGCCGCCATCGACGCGGCGGACCTGATCGCGATAGAGCGTGAGCCCCGCCGAGGCGTTGCCGTTGGGCATCGGCTGGCCCGCGCCCCCGAACCGGCCGGTGCGGAAGTGCCCGGTGAGCGGGAGGTTGGTGGGCAGTGAGTTGTCGAAGTTGCGGAAGGGGTTGGGGGGGAAGGCGATGGTCGCGAGGAAGTCCTCAAACTCCTGCATCTCGGTGGCGGTCAGGTTCGTGTCATCCCCTTGGAGGCCGATGAAGGCCCCGTTGAACTCCTCCAGACCCAGCCGGTCGCCGCGCCAGTGCAGTGGCTCGTGCCCCACGATATCGACGAACGTCTGCGTCAACATGGGGCCCTTCATGGGGTGATAGGCCAGGTACGGCACCTGCGTCGTTCCCGGCTCAAGACCAAAGAGCCCGAAGCCAAGGTTCCGGTCCGTCAGCTCGGCCGATTCATCCGCGGGGTTGCCAAGGTCCCATGCCAGCCGATCCGTCTTGCCATCGACGTGGCAGGAGGCACACGCAAGTTGGCCAAGGCCGGAGTTCTTGTGGGTGTTGTACAGGTGTTTGCGCCCCTGCTTTATGGCCCGTGGCGAGGGGTCGAACAGTGCCGCCCGGTCGATCTCCACCCATTGGGCCGTATCGACCACGGAGATGGTGGCGGCGAACTTGCAGAGCACATACAGGCGCGAGCCGTCGGCGCTGAGCACCAGGCCGGTGGGGCCCTCTGGCATTTCGATCGGGTCCCCCATGCGCATGCCCGCAGGGGTCGTCCGCAGCAGGTTGTTCGAGCCCATTCCGGCGACATAGACCACATCAGAGTTCGTGGGGTCGACCGCGATGCCGCGGGGGTCGCCGATGGAGCGGTTGCGCACGCTCTGGGGGACGACTGTCCCAGTTCCCGGGAGGTGGGAGTTCAAGTCGCTCATCTGTGGCGCCCCGCCCGCGGCTGGCATGCGGGCGTGCACCACAGTGGCGAACCTCGACTTGATATTGGGCTCAAAGCGCACTTCGTTCCGCGCTTCGGTCCCCACCATGTGGATGTCACCGGTGACCGCATTGACGCCGATGGCCATGCCCATCGTCATCAATCCATCGCGATACGTCACAGAGTCATTGGTCGTGTCGATCACGGCGCAGTCGTGGTCGGTCAGCGTCCAGCCCACGGGGCGGCCCGAGCGGGCCGCTTGGGCCCCGCTTACCAGCGGCGTCCAGTCGTGGGCGTTGTCATCCATCCACGCGCCCGCGCCGTTCTGCCGCACGATCAGGCCCACGGCGATGGTGCTCGCAGCATCCGAGGAGAGCGGGGGAGAGAACCCCGAGCCCGCGTTGGGCGGTGGGTTCTGGCCACCGTACGGGCCGAGTGGGTCTGACACAACGTTGGGTGGGAAGTCCACCGTGCCCATCCCGCTTGAACCGCCACCAAGGATGGTCGTGCGGTTCCCCGACTCAAAGACCGCCACATAAACCCGTGAACCATCGGGGCTGACAGCCAACCCGCGCGGCTGTTCGCCATCGATCACGACCGAAGTCGGCGCGGTGGTCAGCGAGCCAAGGTTGAAGACCTGAACGGTGTTGAAGGTCCCGGTCGAGACATAGGCCTTGGTCGGGCCGCCGCCGCCACCGCCACCGCCAGCGAAGACCACGTCCCACGGCTCATCGCGCGTGGTCAGTGTGCGCTCCACCGTGCCTCGGGTGGTATCGACGATGCTCAGAGTGTCTGAGAGGTGGTTGACCACCCACGCGTGAGTGGCGCTGCGGGCCCGGACGGAGACCGGGTCAAGCCCCACGGCGATGCTGACGCGGTGGACCGGCAGACCATCGATGAGATCGAAGACTTCGAGGCGGTTGTCGGGCGTGTTGACGGCGAGGAGGGTCAACCCATCGGGCGTGAGGTCGATGGGATGGACATGTGGCGTCTCAAAGTTCACCAGCCCGCGGTTGGGAAGAGTCCCTTGAGCGGCCGCCATGCCGGCGAGCCCCATCACCACGGCCACCCCCAGCAATGCACCGCACGTCCCCCGCCGCATCGGGCTTGTCATGACCGTTCCATCGTGACCGCATGCCGCGTTTCGTTGACCAGCCATGACGAGTTCTCCATGCAGTTCACCAAAGGGTCGCGGAGCGCCTGTTTCCCACCACGGAGGCGGGGTCGGCGGGCGGCCCGCTCCAGACACCATACCACATGGCCTCTCCTTCGGTGCATCGATCCTCTGGTTTCGTGCAACCTTCCCCCCGCCATTCCCCAAGACTCCGGTGCCCGGATGGCCTTTGAAGCGGCATCCTCCTCGCCCAACGGGGATCCGTCCGCCGCCGCCAGCCCGAGTACACTGCCCCGGTCGGGAGCTATCACCATGCCACCCCTTGGCCCATACGACTACATCCTTCTGATCGTCCTCGCGATCACGCTCTTTGAACTCGTGGTCGAGCTCAAGGCCAAGCGCTGGGTCCGGGCCATCGTCGCCGCCCTTTTCTGCGGCATCTTCGTGTACATCGGACGCAACATCTTTATCTGGGTCGGCCACAACTGGCTGGGCATCCCATGAGCGATTTCCCGACGCCAACCGACCCACGGCCGCCGGTCATCCCACCGGCTGGAACACGACTTCCGCCCTCCCCCTTGGCCCGCCCGCGTCTTTGGACGGCGTGGTGCGTGGTCGTCCTTGCGCTCGCGGCCGCGCTGGGCGGGGCAGTCCTTGGCTTCCTCGCCTACTTGCCGTTCTCTGGCGAAATCTCCAACCTGACAGGGCCGAGCCCGGCGGGGTCGCAGGAGGTTGTGGAGAGAATCGCCACCCAGCCCGGTGCCGTCATCGCCACGGTCGTCGGTTCACAGCTTGGCTTCCTTGGCGTCAGCATCCTTGCGGCCGTGCTCTCGCCGGTTCCCTGGCGACGCCGGCTCGGGCTCGTCCCGTCGTCGCTACCCCTCTGGGCCTATCCCCTCGCGGCGCTCGGCACGTTGTTCATCCCCTCGATTCTTGAGGCGATTCTCTGGACCTTCGTCTTTGATGAGCCGAGCGAACACCTGCGCGAACTTGCCAAGGCCCTCGCCGGCGGGTCCACCGGGACAGGTGTGGCCATCGTGCTCGCGGCGAGCGTGCTGCCCGGGGTGTGTGAAGAGATTCTCGTCCGCGGCTACTTCCAGACGCGCCTGCATCAGCGGCACGCCCCGTGGCTTGCGATCCTGATCTCGTCCATTGTGTTCGGGCTCATGCACATCGACCCCCAGCACGCGATCGCGGCGGGCTGCCTTGGTGCGTGGCTGGGGTGGCTGCGCCGGGCAACGGGCTCGGTCTATCCGTCCATCTTCTGCCACTTCTTCAATAACGCGCTCGGCATCATTCTCATGCGCACGCTCGGGGCTGAGGAATCGCTCGAGACAACGAGCAGCTTTGAGCACCCCGTCTGGTGGATCTCCGTCGCGATAAGCGGCGTCTGCCTTGCAGCGACCGTGGTGGTTCTCGCCCGCGCGAAACGCGCCACGGCGAGTGTGTAAGTCGAGAGGTCCGTCCCAGCCCCACCGCCGGGCAACCGTCGCTCAGGCACCTGAAACTCCGCGCCAACATGCCCCTCTCCGTCGCCACTCCTGCCGACTTCCTGCTCCCGCGCGATGCGTGCTCGTATGGGTACTTCCTGCTCGAGCCCAACTTCTGGGACCCGACCACGGCCATCTTCCGGCGCGTGCTCGAACTTGAACGCGGTGCGGTCACGCTGAGCATCTCCCAGCGTGGGAAGGGGAAGCCGCTTTCGATCCGCACCGACCGCACGCTCAGCGCTCGCGAAAGGAACGCCGCCCGGGACCAGGTCTCGCGCATGCTCCGGCTGAACGAGGACGCGAAAGAGATCCGCGGCTTTCATGCCCTTGATCCGCGCTGGCGTGCGTCAGGACGGGGGCGGGTCTGCCGCTCGCCCACGTTCTTTGAGGATGTGCTCAAGACCGTCACCAGTTGCAATGTCACCTGGCCGAGCACCGTGAGCATGAACCGCCGCCTGTGCGAGCACTTCGGCGCCCGTGCCCCTTCAGGCCTTCGGGCGTTTCCTTCGGCCCGCACCATCGCGCGCCTGCGCCCCGCGACGCTGCGGGCCCGGTGCGGTGTTGGCTACCGCGATGCCCGCATCGTCGAGCTCGCCCGCATGTTTGTAAAGGGCTCGCTCGCGGGCGTCCCCACCGAGCGTTTTGAAGACCCCGCCACACCCGCCGACACGCTGCGGGAGTGGCTCCTCGAACTCCCGGGGATTGGCCCCTATGCCGCGGCCAACATCCTTCAGCTCCTCGGCCGGTACGGACACTTGCCCCTCGATACCGAGAGCGTCCGGCACGGCCGGACAGTTCTGGGGATGAAGGGCCCGTCCCCGCGCATCATGAAGCGCGTCGCGGCGCATTTCGCCCCCTTCGGGCCACATGCCTTTCGATCCTACTGGTTCGAGATGTGGACGTACTACGAGAGCAAGCGGGGCAAGTCCTGGACCTGGGAGCGCGAGAAAACCGCTTCAACATTCACGGCCTCAAAGCTGTAACCGCTCGGACGCGGGACCGTCGTGTGCTTCCGCCAAGGGCTCGCACAGGGCGAGCCACTCCTGATTCCCATCGCCGGGCTTCTTGCCACCTGACCCGCGCACGGGCGAGAGCGTGAGCCCGAGGAGCCGGGCTCCAAGGGCGGGGAACCCGGCCACCACATGCTCCGCGACGGCGCAGGCGGCTTGATCGGGCAAGATGCCCCGGTGTTCGGTGGCCAAGGCCTTGTCCTCATAGTGGGGCTTCACCAGCGTCACAATTCGCCCGCCCGGGCGGAGCCACGCCAGCGCGGCGGGGATGCAGAGTCGCTGCGGCGTCCACCCAAGATCGATGACCACAAGATCAACACCACCGGGCGCGGGGGGCGTGTGCAGCGCGTTGCTCCGCTCAACCACGCGCACCCGCGGATCAGTGCGGAGGCGATAAGCAATGACGCCATACCCCGTGTCGACGCTCACCACGCTCCGCGCCCCGGCCCGGAGCAGGCAATCGGTGAAGCCCCCGGTCGAACACCCAAGGTCAGCGCAGTCGAGGCCGCCGACACGGAGCGCGAACGTCTCGAGTGCATGGTGCAGCTTGGGGCCGCCCCGCGAGACATACCCGCCGTTGGTCTCCGATCTGTTCACGTGCCGAGCGTAACGGGCTCAGGCGACGGCGGCAGGGACGCCCACGAGCGCGATCCCCAACCGGTCGGCCGCGTCGATGACGCGGGGCTTGTCGATCATGATCACATCACCCGCGGCGAGGGCCAGACAGCGGCCACCATGGGCGTGCAGGTTTTCGATGGTCTTGAGGCCGATGGTGGGCACATCCGACCGACGGTCATGGCCCGCCCGCGCGCCCTTGCAGAGCGTCCACCCCGCCCGGCGGCAGAGCTGGCCAGAACGTTCGATCATGCGGTCGGTCCCCTCCACCGCCTCCACGGCGATGGTGTCGCGCTCGCGAACGGCGATGGCCTGGCCGATGTCAAGGCGCAGGATGTCGGTCAGGAGGGGCCAGGCGAAATCGATATCGCGGCGCTGCTCGGGCGAGGGCTGCACCGCGCCCATCACACCGGCGTGGGCCATCTGGCTCTGGATGGGGGCGGTCGAGTCGAGCAACTGAATCCCCGAACGCGAGAGTTCATCGGCGATGGCCCCGAGCACAGCGTATGAGCGCCGGTCGTGGCGAAGGTGGGTGTACCAGGCCCGCACGGTGCGAAAATCGGGGACATGGCGGAAGATCCGCGAGGGGTCGTGCATCAGCCGGGCCTTGTCCACCTTGCCCACCATGATGGCGTGCCGCACCCGCGCCTGCGTCAGCAGCCGCGCCCAGGAACCGACTCGAAACAGCCCCACAGGGGCGAAAGTCGAACAGAGCGAGGGCAGGATCGGATCAAACTGGTCGGCGAAGCCCAGCCCATGAACCGGATGCCCGGCCTGGCGCAGTCCCTCAGCGATCAAGACCGGGAGCCGACCCCCGCCCGCAATGAGCCCGATCGGAGTCGGCGGCGGGGGCGGATCTGGGAGAATGGTCAGGGCGGAGTTCATGCGGGGGCGAAAGGGGTGCGGCCAGGGGTGAGCCGCGCGAGAGAGTCCAAGCAGTCAAGGGAAAACCCGGTACTCAACGCCGCGGCGGGCCACCCCGGTCCCCGCAATCACCGGCCAGCCGCGGCTCAAAACCGTGCGGCATTTTATCGACCTTCACCTGCTCTTAGCAACGCCGAAAAGCACGCGATCTTGGACGGGCATCAACCGATACCACCGGAGTCATGACCCGCGACCCGCGCGACACCCTCGACATCTCGCTGCCCGTTCAGGCACCGAACCCGGATGCGGCGGAAGCGTCAAGGGAAACTGAGCGGAAGGGGAGGCGATTCCTGATGCTCTACTTCCGGTGCGCGAACCAGTATGCGCGGGCTTATCTGCGACCGGCGGGGGATGGATATGACGGGCGCTGCCCCACTTGCGGCAAGCAGATCGGGTTCGCCATCGGGCAGGGCGGAACGAGCCGCCGCACCTTTGACGTCTCCTGCCGCTGAGCACGTCAGGGACTTGAAGGTGCGAGGGGCGGATCAGGCGCCGAGGGTGTTGATCCCGCAGTCCACATAGATCGTCTCACCCGTGACGCCGCTCGCGAGGTCGCTCACGAGATAGACGGCGGTCTTTCCGACATCCTCACCCTCAACGTTGCGGCGCAGGGGGGCCTTCTCTTCAACGGCCTTGCTGATCTCCTCCGCACCGCCGACGGCGGAACTGGCGAGCGTGCGGAGGTAGCCCCCGGAGATCACGTTCACGCGGATCTTCTGGGCCCCAAGCTCCTCGGCGAGATATCGCGAAGTGGACTCGAGGGCGGCCTTGGCAACGCCCATGACGTTGTACCCCGGCACCACGCGCTCACCGCCAAGGTAACTCATGGACATGACGCTGGCACCGCCGGAGCGGGCCATGATCTCCCGGGCGGCGCGACAGAGCCCAAGCAGCGTGTACGCGCTGGTGTCGATGGCCGAGAGGTACGCAGCCCGCGGGGTCTCGACGAACTTCCCGGGCGCGAGATACGCGCGGTCGGCGAAAGCGATTGAGTGGACGAGGAAGTGCATGGCGTCAAACGACTCGGCGTACTTGCCGACGGCCGCGGCGATGTCCTCGTCCTTGTTGGCATCGAGCGGAACGAGCCAGGGGTCCTTGATGCCGATGGCATCGATGGCCCGCCGGGTGCGGTTCTCGTTCTTGTCACCGGGGAGGTGGGTGAAGGCGCAGCGGGCCCCGTGGTCGGTGAGGGCTTTGGCGATGTGCCATGCGTAGGAGCGTTCGTTGGCGATGCCGACGACGAGGCCTGTCTTGCCAGAGAGGAGTGCCATGATGCACAGGGTAGATCGCGCCCCTGTGCCCGGGCGCGCCGTGTACCATGCCGCGAACGGGCAGACTAGACTGCACGCTTGGAGCGATCATGGCCGATTCGAAGGAAGGAGGCAGCGGGGCGGACGCCGAAACACTCGGCGCAGGGGCCGAAGGCCAGGGCCTGACCTCACGTCTCGAAGCGCTCCTCTTCACCGACATCGTTGATTCCACCGGGATCAAGGCCCGATCCGGAACCATGGCGTTTGCCTCCGTCCTGCAGAGGCACAACGAACTCTTTGAGCGCTGCGTGCGCGCTGTTCGCGACGGCCGAATCGTCAAGCACACCGGCGACGGGTACTTCGCACGCTTCGCCACCGCCAGCGAGGCGGTTCGGGCCGCCCTGCTCTTTCATGCAGCCCTGGCCCAGGAGCGGTGGGCGAGCGAACCGATCCGGGTCCGATGCGGGGTCCATATCGGCGAGGTCGCCGTGGTGCGGATGGCGGACCGGACGGACATCGTGGGGCGCCCGGCCGATATCGCGGCGCGCATCATGTCGCTGGCGACGGGCGGTCAGACGCTGACCTCCGGTTCCGTCGCCACCGATGCACAGCGGTTCCTGGGTGAAGCCGCCCGCTGGTTCTGTCACGGCCGATTCCGGCTCAAGGGCGTCCCCGAACCGATCGAGGTGTGGGAAGCGGCCGGCCCCGGCGCCGCCGGGGGCACGTGCCCTCCAGGCGGGCTTGATGACCGGCAGGCACCGGAGCGTCGTGCCGCCGACGCGCCCGCCCAGGTCGGCCCCTATCGCATCCTCGAACTCGTCGGCGAGGGGGGAATGGGTCGGGTGTACAAGGCCGAGCAGCGGTCGCCGGTGAAGCGGATGGTCGCGCTCAAGATCATGAAGCCGGGGTTCGACTCGGGCGAGGTGATCGCCAGGTTTCAATCGGAGCGCCAGGCCCTCGCCCGCATGGACCACGCCGGCATCGCCAAGGTGCTCGATGCGGGCACAGACGAACTCGGCCGGCCGTACTTTGTGATGGAGTACGTCGCGGGCGTGCGGATCAGTCGATTCGCGGACGAGAATCGGCTCACTCTCCGCGAGCGACTCGAGCTCTTCATCGATGTCTGCGATGCGATCGCGCACGCGCACTCGAAGGCGATCATTCATCGCGACATCAAGTCGTCCAACATCCTGGCGTACATGGCCGACGGGCGGGCACGGGTGAAGGTGATTGATTTCGGAATCGCCAAGGCCCTCACCTCCGACCGACTGACCGAGCGGACTTTCAACACCGACCGCGGGCAAGTGCTGGGCACCTACTCCTCCATGAGCCCGGAGCAGGCGGCCGGAAGCCCGGACATCGACACTCGCACCGATGTCTATTCGCTGGGCGTGCTCCTGTATGAGCTCCTCTCGGGGGAGCGCCCGTTTGACGACGAGACGCTCGCCAAGGCCGCGGAGCTTGAAGTCCGGCGACTGGTGTGCGAAGTAGAGCCGCCCCGGCCCAGCACGCGCATCCGGGGCCTGGGCGAAACCGCTGAGAGAGTGGCCGCCGCCCGCTGCATGCGGGCCGATGCGCTGGCCCGCACCCTGGCCACGGAGCTTGAGTGGATCCCGCTGATGGCGATGCGCAAGGAGCGCGCCCGGCGCTACGCCTCACCGCTGCACCTGGCCGATGATGTCCGCAACTACCTCCGGGGTTCGCCCCTGATCGCCGGCCCGGAGTCACGCGGCTACCGGGCCCGCAAGTTTGTCGTCCGAAATCGTGCCATGCTCAGCGCCGTCGGCGCGGCGGTGTTCCTCGGCACAACGGGCACCGCGGCCTATGTCTGGGCCGTGATCGAAGGGCGGACCAAGGCCGACGCGGCCCTCGAGATCGCCCGAACGGCGCAGAACAAGGCCGAGCGGGCCCGCACGCTCGCAGAAGAACGCCTGGATGGCGCGGTCTCGGTGCTCGACAAGGTGCTGGCTCAGCTTGGAGATGATCGACTGAAGAACCTCGCCGGCGCGGTCAGCGTGCGCGAGGTCTTTCTGGAGAACGCCGTTGTGCAGTACCGCGGGCTCCTGGGCGAACGACCGGCCGACACGGCACTGCGCTCGCGGCTCTCGGAGAGTCACCGTGAGCTCGGTACGCTGCTCCGCGAAACCGGACGCGACGAAGCGGCGGGGCGCGAACTGGACCGCGCCGTCGCGGTCTGGCGCGAGGCCGTCCTCGCCGATGGCGGCGCGCCGGCGACCCGGGTGCTCCTGGCCCGCGCGCTCCTTGACCACGGACGTTCGCTGTTCACGAGCGACCTCCCGGGCCGCGCAGAGGGACCGGCCCAGTAGAGCGTCAAGATCTTTTAGGAGCTCTACGCCACGGACCCTGAGGGCGAAGT
>JBQTIJ010000363.1:0-5209 GCA_052388255.1 Phycisphaerales bacterium | reverse complement strand
GCAGGTTCCCGCCAGCGCGCCGGGTGCAGAGGGCGAGGGCCGTGGCCGGCGCGGTCGCCGCGGCCGGCGCGGTCGTGGCAGCAAGGATCGTGACGTTGCGGAGGAAGGAGCCATGCCCGGCCCTGTCGATGGGCACGGACAAGGGATGGGCGCTGGGATCCCTCCCTCCCGTCTCGCGCCGTCGGCCAGAGGCGCCGCACCGGTCTATTACGACGTGGACGGGAACCCGGTTGTTTCACCCGCGCCGGTTACGAGTGAGGAGGGCTATGCCGCGGGCATGACGACCCCGCCACCTCTCCCGATCGAAGGCGACGATACAGCGGACCAGGGCGCGGGCCCCGAGGGTGAACTGGGCATGGGGGCAGGGGCAGATGAACTTGGTGGGGGCCGTCGCCGCCGTCGTCGTCGTCGTGGCGGCCGCGGGCGTGGGAGCGACCGCGTTGACGAAGCCGGTGGCGTTGGGGGGCCCGATCAACCTGCACAGCCGGTTGGGGCTCCACCTCCCGCGGCCAACATCGCGCGGCAGACACCGCCTGACCTTTACGGCCAGCCCGGCCCGCGCGGCCAACAGGGCCATCGAGGCGGACCGGGGCCGAGCCAGGGCCAGGGTCATCGTCAGGGCCAACACCCGGGTCAGAACTTCGGCGGTCGCCCACCGCGCGGTCAGGGGCAGGCCGGGGGGCCGGCGGCCAACTCGCTTGCTGCACGATTCCGCACGGAGAGCGCGCCACCTCCGCCCATGCCGAGCGCAAGCGGCGCGGATGGCGGCCCGCAAGGGTTCGTCACGCCTCCGCCGCTTCCGACTGGTGAACACGGCTCGCCGATGGGCGATCAAGGCCGACATCAGGATGATGATGGTGGATTCCACGATGGCGGACCGGTCGAAGGCGGAGCGACCGATGGTCACGACATGCCGGGCGCGGGTCCAGATGGCCCGGGCGGCGGTGGACGCCGTCGCCGCCGTCGGCGCGGGCGTGGGCGCGGGGAACAGGGCGGTCAGCCCGGCCCCGGTGGCCCCGGAGCCCCTGTCGGTCGAGGGCAACAGTTCGGCTCATCTTCACCGGGCCAGCAGGCGCAGGGCCAGCAGGGTCAATCCGGTGGTTCGTTTGTGCGTCCGCCCGCGCCGGCGGCGGGTCCGACAGCACGCCCAGGCGTGGGCAACCCCCTTCCAGCGGGCGTTCCCGCAGGGGCCAAGCCACGCGGGCTTTACTCCTCCTTCCGGCGCTTGAAGCCCGGTGAGAAGGGGCTGCCGAAGCGCGAGGACTGATCGAGCCCAGGTCTCATGAGACCGCGCCCGCGGCCATCGCTGCCCGGTGGCGCGCGGCCGCGCGCATGCTCAAGGGCAGGGTGAAGACATAGCCCACGCAGATGGCCGAGGCCGTCAGCCATGCATCCTGCGCGAACGCGGCGACCACTGTGGCGATCAGCACCATGAGGGGAAGAACCCAGGGACGCGGAACGCGCAGGCCCTTGCCGGAATACATCGGGATACGACTGATCATGTGTGCCGCGATCAGGAGCATCCACGGCATGACCACATAGACCGGGACACGCACCCCGAGGTCGCTCAGCATGATCATGGGCGGCACAAGGGCCGCCCCCGCCGCGGCGGGTGTCGGCAGCCCGGTGAAATAGGGGCTCGGCTTGGCGGCGAGTTTCTTGCGCCGCTGCATGGCGGTGAAGCGCGCCAGGCGCAGTGCGGAACAGACCGCGAAGGCGATGAGACAGATGAGCAGGAGCCGATCGAGGTTCACTCCCCAAGCGAGCGTTGCCCCCTGGCTCCAGCGATAGACGAGCACCGCCGGCGCGACGCCGAAGGAGACGAAGTCTGAGAGCGAATCGAGGGTCTCGCCAAAGCGGCTGGTGGCCTTGAGGAAGCGAGCAGCGCGACCATCGAGAGCGTCGAGGATGGCCGCCATCCCGATCGCGGCAACCGCCCGCTTCAGGTTTCCGTCGTCGCCGGTGAGTGTTGCAGGGTCGAGTTTGCTGGAGAAATAGAGACTGGCGACCCCGCTGCACATGGCGGCGATCGTGATGAGGTTTGGGATGAGCTTGCGCAGCGGAACCGTTGCGGAGCGGATCGTGCGCCGTTCGCTGGATTCGGGCGGGGTGGCGTTCACGCGTTCGCTCCGGATGGTGACGCCGAGGCAGGGCCCACACGGGCGAGGACGGTGGTTCCCGCGACCACATGGTCGCCGACTTTGACCTCCCAGCGGGTGCCCGGGGGGAGATAGACCTCCGCCCGCGAGCCGAAGCGGATGAGCCCGAAGCGATCGCCCCGCTCAACGCGCTGGCCGGGGCGGAGGGTGTTCACAATGCGGCGAGCCACGAGCCCTGCGATCTGCACGAAGCCCACGAGCGCGCCCTCGTCGCTTTGCATCACGGCCGCCGAACGCTCGTTGTGCTCGCTTGCTTTGTCAAAGGAGGCGTTCAGGAACTTCCCGGGGACATAACTGGTTCGGGTGATGGCACCCGAGCAGGGGACGCGATTGACATGGACGTTGAAGAGATTCAGGAAGATCGCGATCCGTTCCATCGGAGGTTCGCCGGAATGAACCTCCGGCGGCAGGGGAGACTGGTCGATTTTGATGACGCGCCCGTCCGCCGGGCTGATGATCAGCCCCGGGCCGACCGGGGGGACCCGGTCCGGGTCGCGAAAGAACCAGACGGCCCAGAAGGAGAAGGTCGCGCACAGGACCAGGCAGATGAGGCCGAGGGCCGGGGTGACGAGGTAAAAGAGCCCTGTGGCGAGCGCGCTGCAAATCAGGATCGGCGTGAGCACGGGCCAGGCAGCGGGGGCGATCTTCACGCAGGCGACTCCGTTTCGCGAGGGCAGGCGGGGCCCGACCGACGCAGAGGCGATGGTAGCGTTCAGTCGTCTCTGCCCCGCGCGATTCGCCTTTGTCGCTTGGCAACCGTACAGTTCACCGACAAGTTGGCTTTGTCCGTTTCGTTGCCCGCCGGTGTCCACCATGAACACCCTCACCGCCCATGTTCGCTAACGCCTCCACCCGAGAGCGTTGCCGCGCCCGCGCAGCGGGGTCGGCCTTGAGCGTTCGGCTCCGCGTGGCCTCCTTTGACAAGGGGGCACACGTGCGGTGAACGGTCCTTCAAGGTTCGAACCGGATCGAGAACGCCCATCCGGGCGAGCCCGATCCTCCCGGCGGCCACGAGCGTGCAAGGCACGACTTGTGGCCGATGTGTTTTTGGATCGGCCTTGATGTGTTCACAACCTGACAACTTGGAGCTCGACGAACATGATGAACTCGGCAGAAATGATGAAGATCCTCGATTCGATCGCGCGTGAGCGCAAGATCGAGAAGGCCTCGCTGCTCAAGGACCTCGAGCAGGCCATGGTGTCGGCGGCGCGCAAGCACTTCAACACGCTCGATGTGGAGGAGTTCAAGTGCGAGATTGATCCACTCTCGGGCCAGATGTCCATGCTCCGCCACGGCCAGCCCATGACCATGTCCCCGGCCGAGCTCGGGCGCATCGCGGCCCAGACCTTCAAGCAGGTCATGATCCAACGTTTCCGCGACGACGAGCGTTCGAGTCTCATCGGCGAGTTCAGCAAGCGCTTGGGCGAGATCGTGACGGGCGCGGTGCAGCGCTATGACGGTGGTTCCCTGGTCGTCATGATCGATCGGGCCGAGGCCTTCATGCCCCGCTCCGAGCAGATTCCCGGCGAGCAGTTTCAGCCCGGCGACCGCGTCCGCTGCCTGGTGCTCGACGTGCGTGATGTGGGCAATCAGGTCAAGATCGTGCTCTCGCGCTCACATCCCGACTTCATCAAGAAGCTCTTCGAGGTCGAGGTCCCCGAGGTCACCGAGCACGTGATCGAGATCAAGGCCATGGCCCGCGAGGCGGGGTATCGCACCAAGGTCGCCGTCGCGAGTGTCGACTCCAAGGTCGATCCCGTCGGCGCCTGCGTCGGCATCCGCGGCTCGCGCATCAAGAACATCGTGGACGAACTCAACGGCGAGAAGATCGACATCGTCCGCTGGAACGAGTCGTCGCAGATCCTCATCGGCAACGCGCTCAAGCCGGCCGAGGTCAAGGAAATCTCGCTCTGCTTCGAACTCGGCCGCGCCACTGTGGTTGTACGTGATGATCAGCTCTCGCTGGCCATCGGCAAGCGCGGGCAGAACGTTCGCCTCGCCGCCCGGCTCACGGGGTGGGATGTCGACATCCTCACGCCCACCGAGTACGAGAAGGGCCTCGACATCATGACGACCACGCTCAAGGAGATCGGCGGCGTGACCGAGGAGCACCTCGACAAGCTCGCGGCCATGGGCATGGTGAGTGTCTTTGATGTTGAGGAAGTTGGTGCGGATGTCCTGATGACCGAGCTTGGTGTCGACGACGCGACCGCCCGCGTGATGGTCGAGACCGCCGGCGTGAAGGCCAAGGAAGTCGCCGTGCAGCAGCAGGCCGACAAGGAGGAGGCCGAGCGCAAGCGGCGCGAGGCCGAAGCGGCCGGCATCCTGCTTGGCCCTGGTGGCGCACCGGTCGAGGGTGCGGTGCCGGTCACACCCGAAGGGGAGGCCCGCGCTGCCGACATTCTCGGTCACGCCTCCTGAACATGATTCATACGTCGGCCCCTCGCGAAAGCACAGGGCCGGCATTGTCCGCAGCAAGGTTCATCGAGGACTCTGTTCCTCACTCTCGGTTCACACTGTTCCCCTGCTCCGCACGCGTTCGCCCGACTGGTTCTGCTCGATCCCGGAGATTCGCTTGGCCACGACGATTCGCATCAATCTGCTCGCGAAGGAACTTGGTGTTCCCTCCAAGACCATCATCGACAAGTGCCTGGCCGAGGGTGTGCCGGCGGAGGCGGTGAAGAACCACCAGTCCTCGGTGCCTGTCGGTCTGGCGGCGAGCATCCGCGAGTGGTTCAGCTCGGGCGGCGGAACCGCCACGGCGGTCGAAGCCACTGAGCATCTTGATGTTGCAATGGTGAAGGCCAAGGCATCGCCCAAGATGCGCAAGGGCAAGGCCGGGAGCGACGACGGCCCTTCCACAGGGCTCGACGTTGCCGTCTCTGAGCCCGCAGAACCCGCCGTCTCGACCCACACCACTGACGAGCCCCTTGCGCCGACGGCTCGGGCCATGCCGGTCGTGGTCCCTGCGCCTGCTATCCCCACGCCGCGCCCCGCAGCGACGCTCGCCCCGGCCCCGGAAGTGTCCGAAGCTCCCGCGCCGCCTGTAC
>JBQTIJ010000362.1:0-9512 GCA_052388255.1 Phycisphaerales bacterium | reverse complement strand
AGTATCACGCCATCTTCGGCGATGGCCCCTGCCACATCGTGCACCCTTCCAACCTTGCCCTCGGGCTCGCCGTCTCCGGTGCGGAGCTTGAACTCGCCGGCACCGGCAAGCGCATCAAACTCAGCGAGTTCTTCCACCTGCCCGCCAAGGGCGTCCGCACCGAGCACGGCCTCGCTCCCACAGAGATCGTGGGCCTGATCCATCTCTCCCCCGCCCCGGTCTCCGCCTTCTACGCCATCAAGGAGAAGCAGTCCTTTGATTGGCCCCTCGTCATGGCCGGGGCCGCGCTCACCATGAACGGCGACAAGATCGCCTCCGCCAGCATCGTCGCCGGTGCCGTCGCGCCCGTGCCCCACCCCCTCCCCAAAGTCGCGGCCGCGCTCGCCGGCGTCCGACCCGCCGATGATGCCGCGCTCCGGGCCGCCATCGCCGGATGCGTCGAAGGCGCCAAGCCCATGACCCAGAACAGCTACAAACTCAAGCTCCTGCCGGTCGCCATCCGCCGCGCCGTCCTCAAGGCCGCCGGCCTGCTCAAGGAGGACCACGCGTGAAGAACGAGAACCACTCCCTTCCTGAGAACCCGTACCTGACGCCGCGCCCGGTCGCGCTCTCGGTCTCCTGCCTCAACCTCCGCCACAAACTCATGTACTGTGACGAGCGTCATGCTGTCCCCGGGTTGGTCGATGCCAACTCCACAACCCGGCTCTTCTTCTGCATCAAAACCTGCGATGGCCTCGGCCCAGATGAGAAACCCGTTCACCCGGATTCCTGCCATGGCAGCCGCGGGTGCTACTGCTCCCCCGGGGGCGAAACCACCCCCGCGCCAGACCGTGTGTGACCCGCCCGGCCAATCACAACCCCATGACCTGAATCGATTTACGGCATGATCCTCCGGCTCGATCTCCCTCGCACTCCGGCCGACATATCGACGATCATCGAACCTTCCGTTTCCCCCGTCGTAGAGTCCTCGTTGGCTGACCTGCGTCGGCCCGCCCGCGAATCGCCCAACCTTCATCGGGCCTTCGCCGGGCGTTCGCTCATCCCTCCCTTCGGAGCGTCCCCCATGATCTCGAAACTCGCCCTCACCGGTCTCGTCCTTGCCCTTGGCTGCTCCGCCGCGCTCATCGCCGGCGCAGGCCGCGCGCCCCTCGCGGCACCCGCGCCTACGCCCGCCGCGGCAGGGATCAAGATCGATTCGATTCACTCCTACGTCATCTTCAAGATCAAGCACGACGGCATCGGCAACAACTACGGCCGCTTCAACGCCCCCAAGGGGACCTTCCACCTTGATAGCGCCGCCCCCGAGTCGAGCATGGTCGATGTGACCATCGACGCCGCCCAGATCGATACCGGCATGGGCAAGCGTGATGAACACCTGCGCAGCGGCGACTTCTTCGATGTCAAGCAGTTCCCCACCATCACCTTCAAGAGCAAGTCCGCCAAGAAACTCGCCGACGGCAAGTTCGAACTCACCGGCGACCTCACCCTCCTCGGCAAGTCCAAGGCCATCACCGTTACCGCCGAATCCACGGGCGAGACCGCCAAGGGCGCAGGGATGGAGACCACCTTCACCATCAAGCGCATGGAGTTCGGCATGAAGACCTTCGCCGACCGCCTGAGCGACGACGTCACCATCACGGTCGCTCTCGAAGGCACAAAGTAAGACCCCCGCGGCCCGGTGACGGGCCGCCAACGACCACGGACCGCGCGCCTCTTCCTCTCCGCCCGGCCGTAGACACGCGTGCAGCGCCCGCGCTCCTCCTCGCGCGGGCGTTGCTGTTTTTGCCTCCGGCCCCGCCGAGCCCGCTCGCTTCGGCCGCGCCCGCCTCGAACGATCGGCCATGGAAAACCCCGTCAGCACGATCCTCGCCCTGATCATCGGGCCCTTGGTCCTCGCGCTCTTCGCCGGGCTCCTCGCGTGGTGGCGAACCCCGACCGCCGCCGCTCTCGCATCTCCCGCGGCGGTCCTTTCCCCGCCCGATGACCTCCCGCCCTTTGAGCGTCGCGGGCCCATCGTCGTGCTGGCGCTCACCACCTTGCTGGGGCTCGCCGGCGGGGCCGCTCTCGCCGGGCAGGTGAACTGGCAGTCCCTGCCCACCCGGGCCCAGGAGTGGCTCCCATACATCCTCGTCGCCGCCGGCCTCGTCGGGCTGATGGAGGCCTTCCTGCGGCCATACTGGGTCATCGGTTGGGTCCTCCGCCTCGCCACCCTCACCGCCGCCATCGTCCTCCCTGTTCCCCCGCACATCCGCGAGGCGCACAGCACCTTCGGCATCTCCCTGCTCTTCACCACCATGATCGCTCTCGGAGCCCTGACATGGTGGGGCTTCGATCGCGCCTCCCGCGCCCGCGGCCCCGCTGGCACGCTCGTGGTCGTCATGGTCTGCTCGCTCGCCAGTCTCTCCTTTGTCCTCACTGGGCACGTCATGCCCGCGATCATCTGCGGCGCGCTCGCCGCCGCCGTCGGCCCGGGGGCCATCATCGGTTTCCTGCGCCCCGGCTTCTCGCTCGGCCCCGCCGTCGCCGCGCCCGCCGTCGGCCTCGCGGCCTATGCCCTGCACACCCACGCCGTACTCGGCGACACCCCCCGCTGGTGCGGCGGCCTGCTCGCCTGCTCGGCCGGGCTTGGCGGCCTCCTTTTCCACGCGGAGATGAACCCACGGCGCGGGCCCCGGGCGACATTGCTGCTGCTCCTTCTTGCCGCCCTCCCCGCGCTCGTGAGCGTTGCCATCGGTCTGGCCCGCACTATCAGCGCCGGCGCTGCCCCCGCAGCGCCCTCAGGTTGGTGAGGTCGCACCCAGCGCCGCGGCTACCCTCGCCCATGCACTTCTGCCTCGTGGACGCCGTGCTCGAACGCGATGAGTCGCGGATCGTGACCGTGAAACAGGTGAGCAACGCCGAGGAGTACCTTGGCGACCACTTCGCTGGGTTCCCCGTGCTCCCGGGCGTGATGATGCTCGAGTCGATGGTCCAGGCAGCCCGGCGGCTCCTTGAGACCACCGGCGGCGACCCGCGTGCCGTCCTTGGCGGCGTCCGGGCCTTGAAGTACGGTCACTTTGTCCGCCCCGGCGAAACTCTGCGGGTGGAAGTCACCCTCGCCAAGCGCCATGACGACGGCTCGACCGAGTTCAAGGGCGAGGGCCGAGTGCTCAAGCCGGGCGTGGTCTTCACAGGGACCGAGCCGGTGGCGGTCTCGGGGAAGTTCACACTTCGACCGCTACGACGTTCGTGATGGCACCAACGCCGTCCTGAACACAGTTCTTTCGCAGGTTGCTGACGGCGTGGTCGGTCTTCCCGTTCGTGCGCGCCCAGCGCGGCGGAGGGACGGGAGACGCACCGATCGCCCTTCGACCGGCGGCCGATCAGTTCTTCGGCCGCCGACACTCAAAGACCGCGTTGCCCTGCGCATGAACGGCGTGCCAGTTGTCCTTCAGGCCGCTGATGTGATGACGCCATGTCACCTCACCAAAGTGCTGCACCAGCCGTTCCTGCCACCATCCGGCCTTCTCGCGGATCACGTGTGTCACATCACGTTCGTATGCGTCAATGACATAGCGGTTCCCGTCGGGCCGTTCACACCCCAGCGGCACCACGACCAGAAGGTCGTCCGCCAGGCGTGAGAGCGATTCGATCGTTTCTTCAATCTGCTCATAGGGAACATGCTCCAGCACGTCCTTCGCCACGGCGTGCTTGAAGCGGTGGTCCTGAACATACTCCTGCAGGTTGACCACCAACTCGCAGAATGGTCGCACCTCCGGGGGTGCCTGCGAGATTGCGTACGACGACGCATCAATCCCCCAAGCATCGCGGCGAAGCATGCGCAGGGCTTTGACGAGAAACCCTTTGGCACACCCGAAGTCGAGCACGGACTCGCCGGGCCGGATCCCCAGCGTATCGATGACGATCATGCCGATCGGAATGGTCACTTCCGGCAACCAGCGATAGCACGAGTAGCAGGACTTGCCCGACTCGACGCCGCGTTCGTAATAGTCCGCGTCGTACGCCGACCCATCGGCGACCACGGACGCGGGAACAAGAACGGTTTCAGGTGAGGGCATGGGCGGGCTCCTGCGGCGCGGGGGGCGAAAGCTCGGCAACGCGGTCATGCTCGGTCCATTCGGCCAACGGGCGTTCGAGAATCCGGCGTTGCATCTGTTCAGGAAGTTCGGCGAAGGGGAAATCGGCGGCGGGCGGGAAGACGTGCTCATACCCGATCGATGGGCAGAGATCGACCCGACGGCAGGTGCGACCGTTCCAAGGCCGCCACACCTCATCGAACCACTCCTCGCGTGGCGGGCTGTCCATGTTCAGGTCGCGGCTGAACGAGAGCGATGCCAGGTGCTTCCAGAAGACCGTGCGCTCGGAGGCGGCGTACCCAAAGTTGTGCAGCATCACCCCCGCATCGACACGCCGTACACGCTCCTGCGAAGCGAGCGCATGCTGGGTCGGACCGATCGATCTCGCCCCTTTGAGAGCGCGAAGCACAACATTCGGATTGGACCGTGTCGAGGCATATCGCCAGGTTCGCCAGAACAGGTGCGGCGCGACCATGAACTCGTCGGCATCACTTCCTCGCGCCACATCCATGAGCCGGGCGATGGCGCTGGCGTGATAGACCTCGTCGGGCTCCACCAGAAAGACATGGGAGCAGCCGGGAAAGCGAACGATGACCTCGTCGTTCACGAGCCGCTGCATCTGACCGACCAGCGTGGTGTCGAAGCGGTTCGCGATGATCGTGATCTTGTCGGCATGGTCGTGCTGTGCTCTGAACCGCAAGGCCGCGGCCTCAACCCCGTCCATGTCGTGGGGGAGGTAGACATCGTGCCCGAAGTACCTGACGCGGTCGCGCCCGCCGAAGATCCGCCGGCTGATCACCACCAGAATGTGGTCCACGTGGTCGTAGATACTCGACAGCGACTCCCCGACGAAGTCGGACCCATATAGAACTCGGCAGATGGCGACGGTGCGCATGGTGGTCTCCGCGTCTGGCCCGTTACTGATTGACCGCAACGGGCAGCGGGGCCTTGGTCTCAACCATCCGCGTGGCGCTGGGCTTGCCGATGCCGATGTACTCGACACCCTCCGGCACCCGCGTCAGCATCCGCCACGGATCAATTACCGTGTCCCCCGCGCGGAACGCAAACGACTTGTACTGCGTCCAGCGCGTCGAGATGAAGTACACCGCCGGCTTGCTCGGCAGGTCCGCATCCGGTCGCAGCACCGGGTCGTGCAGCGTGGGAAAAACACCCCGCTGGCGGAGCATGTTCGCCAAGAGCAGCGCGGGGCTCCCTTGCGTCTGGTTCGTTCCGGGCTTGAAGGCCATGCCCAGCAGCACCACGGGCCGCTCCCGGCGATGCTCGATGATGAGGTCCGCCAGCCAGCCGGTCTGCGCATCGCGACCGTGGTTGATCGTGTCAAAGATATTGAACTTGAGCTCCGCCCGCTGGGCCACGAACGACATGGCCATCTGGTCGCGCCCATGGCAGGGGCCGCCGTCGGCCATCCCGCTGTCCATGTACTTGGGGCTGATCAGCCGGTCCTTGGCGAGTTTCAGCGTTGCGTTCACCACGTCGCAGTTGGTGTTGGGCAGTTTGTGACAGAGCTCCATCACCGTGTTGGCAAAGAGCACCTTCAGCCCGAGATACGTGTTGTAGCAGAGCTTCACCGTCTCCGCCTCGGTCCAGGTCATCGGGCAGACGGGCTGACTGTGGAGCGAGCCATAAAGCTCCCGCGCCGCGAGTTCTCCCGCGCCGCCATCGGCATTCCCCGCCGGGCATCCGAGCAGCACAAACTCGGGGTTCAGGAAATCCTTCACCACCGTGCTCTGCCCGATGAAGAACGGGTTGTAGACCATCGTCCACCCGTTGCCCACCTTCGTCCCCGCGGCCTCCTCGGTCGCCGGGCCAAGTTCGTTCTCCATCGTCCCCGGCGTGGTCGTGCTGATCACGAGCACCGTGCGAAAGCGCCCGTCCGCAGCGTGGTTGCGCACCGCCCGGCCCACATCCGTCAGGCACCGCAGGATCGGCCCGTTGTCAAAGTCCCGCGCCACCCCGTCATACGGGAATGACCCGTCGTGCATCGGCGCGTGCGGCGTCGGCACCGCCACGAAGACCGCGTCCGCCCGGCTCACCGCCTCGTCCACGCTCGCGCAAAAGTGCATCCGCTCGCGGCACCCCGCGTACTGCTCCGGCAGCCCCGGCTCAAACGGCGTCACCCGCCCGTTGCGATACCCATCGATCAGGTCCCGGTCGGTGTCAAAGCCATACACCTCGTGCCCCTTCATCGCCAGCGCGACGGCACAAGGAAAGCCGAGTTTGCCGAGCCCAAGAAAGGCGATCTTCACGGTTCACACTCCACCAACCCTGCGGCGTGCACGGGTCATGCCGACGTTGATCGTCCGAAAACGAAGGCCGGTTGAGGTTTTCGGACATCCCGGCCCACCGCCGCGGCCCCTGCCCCGGCCCGGGCCGCTGCCGCATCCCCCGGCCCCGTCAGAAGCCCCGATCTGAAAAGCACTTGCGCCTCCCCAATCCCCTCCACTGTCGCCACCCCCTCCTCCATGCCCGCACCCCACCACGCCAGCAGGTCCGGCCACCACGCGGGGGACGGCCTCCCCTCCATTTCGACGGTCGGCCCGCAGGCGTGCGCGAAGATCACCGCATGCTGGGCCGTCCGCGCCAGTTGGCGCGGGCTGAAGGTGCCCACCCGCGGCTGACTCCGCAGCAGTTCCACCGCGAGCCCGAGCGCGCCCGGCCGACCGCTGATGGCCATCCGCGTGCCATACCCCATCGCCGAACCCGCGAGCGTTCGTCCCAGCCGCTCAGCACTTGCATCCACAAACCCCCGATCGCGAGCACCGGCATAGGCCCGCCCGTAGACCCGCTCCGTGCAACCCAGCATCGCGCCAAACGCCGCGCTCCGGCTCGTGGGGCGAACGCCATAGACAGCGCCCGCCGCACCCGCATTCCGCCAGCGCACGCCCCGGGCCGCAAGCCGCAGCCACATGTCCGTATCTTCGATGTGGGTCAGTGATTCATCAAACCGCAGACCCGCGCACGCGCTCCGGGCCACCACATGCCCATGCGTGACCATGAAGATCCCGCCCAGGAGTTCCTGCTCCCCGATCCACGGCGACCATGGCCCATCGGTCGAGATTAGCCCCGCCTGCTCGCCGTGGAGTTCAAAGGGGCAGACCGCCGCGCCGTGCTCCCGCGCCACAGCCAAAAGCAGATCGACCCCGCCCGGGAGCATCCAGTCATCCGCATCAAGAAAGAGCACGAACTCGCCGCGGGCCTCGTCAAGCCCCCGGTTGCGGGCCCGGCAGACTCCCCCGTTGAGTTGTGTAACCACCCGCACCCGCTCATCCTGCACCGCAAACGACCGGGCCTCCTCCGGCCCACGATCCGTGGAGCCGTCGTCCACCACGATGGCCTCCCACGACTGCTCGCGCTGTTCGAGGAGCGAACCAAGAGCCCGCCCGATCAGGCCCTCACCGCCAAAGAGCGGAATCACGACCGACAGCCGGGTGCTCATGCGCACTCCCCGGGGTCGTCAATCCCCCACAGTGCGCCCGTCAATCGGCGTGCTCGCCACACCGCGTCATCGGCGTGCTCATTCGCCCGGCCATGGTGGTGCGTCTCATCTTCCGTCCCCCCAAACTCCGGATGGGCATGGACCAGCCGCGCCCGCGGCTCAAAGACCCAGTTCCCAAGGTGCCGGATGGTCTGCCCGATCTCCGAGTCGTTGTACCCGTGGCTGTACCCGGGAAAGAAGATGTCGCCCCTTCCCATGGCCCGGAACCGCGCCACAAACGCCCGCCCCATCAGCGGAAAAGCCAGTTCATACCCGCAGCGGATGTTGCTCTGCGCCAGCCCCACCACCCCATCCCCCTCGGGGAAGTTCCCGTCAAGCGTCGCCATCGCCACATCGAGCGCATCGCTCGCAAAGACCACATCGTCCGTGCAGAAGAGCGCATCGCGCTCGACCAACGTGCCAAAGACAAGATTCAGCGGCGAGTTGCACCCTTTGCGCAGGTTGGCCCGCGTGCTGTACACGCACTCAACCAGCCCCGGGTAGCGCTCGCACGTTCTGACCGTCTCAAAGTCCCCAGCCCCGACAAGCACGCGGGCCGGATACGCCGTGTCGCGCACACTCTCGATCATCCGCGCCAGTTTCTCCGGCCGGCGATAGGACGCCAGAAAGATGTCCACCGGACGCGTCGTCATCGTCGCTCCTTGGGGCCGATCATGGCGGCTGTTCATGCCGCGCTCCCGACCGGTGCGCCGGTCGCTGCGCCCGCCGCCTCGGACCACCGCACAACCCCGCCTCGCGCCGCCAGCCGCGCGCTGATCACTGCATCGTCTGAGACCGTCACCACCACCGCCGCATCCGCCGGCGCATCCTCAATCCGCCGCAGCAGCACGATCGCCCGCCCATCAATCGCCGCCCACGCAGGAAGCGCGGAGAGCCCGTCATCAACCCCAAACAGCTCAGCACCCCGGGCCGCACACTCCGCAGCAAGGGCCCGCCCATTCCGGCCCAGGCCGACAAGCACCACCCGTCGGGCACCCCCGAGCGATCGCCACACCCGGGCCGCCACTTCGCGCCGCTCCGCCGCCTCCGCCGGAATCTCGCCGAATGGGTCAGGGAGCAGATGCGCAGGCACCGGCCCGACGAACCCCAGCCGGGCCCACCATCGACCGCACGCGGCGCTATTCAAGCCCGGCCCCGGATGCCCCGCGGGCGGGTGCTCGATATGAGCGAGCAGACCCGTCCCCGCGCGCACCAGCGCGCTCGTGTGGCCCGCCGCCACATCCTGGACATGAGCCGCCCCCTCCGGCGTCAGGTTCGCCCGCGCCATCGCCAGGACCGATCGAACCCCCCGCGCAAAGCCCTGCACCTCTTCGATGGTGTGAACATCCGACCCCGGCCCGCGCACGCGCCGCTCCGTGACATCAATGCCCGTGCCCGCCCAGCGAACGCCCCGAACCAGCGCGCAGCGGGCGAAGAACTCAAGCCCCGCAGCGCAGCCAAGATCCGTATCAAAGCGAAGATCACCCACCGCCGCGCTCGCCACCACCTGCGCACACCCTTCAACAGCGTTCGCCCCCACCACCGCGCTCAGCCCGATCTCCGCCGTTGATCCCATCATGAGCGGGCCGTGCACGCTCCGTGGCATCGCCCCCATCGGCGCCATGAACCGCACCCACCCCGATGCACCACCCGTCTGCGCCGCATCGGCGCGCGCCACCAACCCGCGCACGCCCTCCGGCAGCACCCGATCACCCGCCGTCACGAACATCACCCACGTCCCCCGTGCCCGATCAAGACCCGCGTTGAAGGATGCAGCCGCGCCCAGCGACTCCTCGCCACCAACCTCGATCCTTTCAATCGCCGCGCAACCTTCGGACCCGACCCCCCTGATCGCCTCCCCCGCCCCCGCCACAATCACCTGCACCGGACCCGGCCCACACAGAGCAACCCAGCGGAGCGTCACCACCAGCGCGCACCCC
>JBQTIJ010000361.1:0-2863 GCA_052388255.1 Phycisphaerales bacterium | reverse complement strand
GGAGCGCACACCCGTGCGTGGTTCTCCTCGAGCCCTTCGAGCATCTCGCGCGCCACCAGGGCATCAAGCCCCGGCTTGGCCCGCACCACAAAGTGGGCCGATTCGTGCCGTGTGTATGTCAACAGGTCGCGGATCAGCGATAGACAGTTCCCCGCCCGCTGGTTGAAGGGGTCGAGGGCCGTCGCCTCCTCCAGCGTCCGCAGCGCTTCATCATCCTGGCCGCTCTGGATGTACAGCAGCCCAAGTTCCGTCCGGGGCTGGGCCCACTGCGGCTCGCGCTCGATGGCGACCGTGAGCAGGGCCGCGCTCTCGGCATACTGGCGCGCTTCGGCAAGGGCCCGCCCCGCCTCGAAGTACGCCCCCGCCGGAGCACGCGCGGGATCGGTCGCGAGGCCGTCGTACGCCGCGAGCGCACGGGCGGTCGCCACTTTGTCAAACCGCAGAGCCGTCGCGGCGGCGTGGGCTTCGCGCACCCCGCGGTGGTTTGGGAAAGCCGCGAGTGCCGGTTCAAGCGCCTTCTCCGCCCCTTCGGGATCAGAAAGCCGCAGCTGGGCCCGGGCCCGCACGATGGCCGCGATCGGCGAAACCCGGCCCGGGCTCCCCTCGTCGCCGCGCACGATCACGTCGAGCCGGTTGGCCACCTGCTTGGCCGCAGGCATGTTGAAGCTGTCCACCGTCAGTTGGCCCACCAGCCCCCAGGCCTCGGCGCACACCGGGTTGAAACTCAGGGCCTGCCGGGCCGCCTCGGCCGCCTGCTTGGCGTTGTCCTTCTCATACAGCAGCCGCGCTTCGGCCAGCAGCGTGGCCGCGTGCTGGCCGTCGATGTTCTCGCGGCTGTGCTTGAGCACCGCCATCAAGGCCTTGTGGTCGGGGACGTTGCGCCCGCGCCCCTCGCCCGGCCGAACCAGGCGCGTCAGGATGGTCGCGGTCTCCACTGCTTCGGCAAGGTCATCGGCGCTCGCGCCCTCGCCGATCGGCTGGTTCAAGAGACGCAGCGCGGGACCGGCCCGTTCGAGCGCGCCATCAAACTCGCCCAGCATCTCAAGCGAGCGCACCGCGATCCGCACCGCCCGGAGCCGTTCCTGTTCCGGCCCGGGAAGTGTGCTCAGGGTGGTGAGGGCCGCGCGCGGTTCTCCTCGCGCGGCCTGCCCATCCGCCCGGTCGAGCCCGGGTGTGGCTTCATCGAAAAGGGCCGGATCATCAAACGCCCCGCGCAGCAAGGCCCACCGGGCCCGGCGGGCTGGCGTATCAAGGTCAGGAGTCGTCGCAAGCCCGAAGGTGATGCGGAGGTCCTTGGCCTCCTCCTCGCGCAGAAAGGGAGCGGAGAGAATCGAGCCAACCGCCTCAGACCGCGGCGGCGGGTCCATGGCGTTCTCGGCGGGGTCGGTCGTCAGGGCCTGTTGCCACAGCGGCCGTTCCGGTGGCGCGGCGATCAAGGACGCCGGGCCGGTGAGCAGGAGCGACATCAGCGTGCAGAGCGCCCCCGCCCGGGTCGCTCGGGCCGCGCGGCATCCGGGCCGGATCGCCACGGACAAGATGGACAGGCGTTCGTGGCTCATCGGTGCCCTTGATCCGGCATGGATCCCTCGCAGGGTTGATCGGTCAAAGCCCAGCACACACATCGGGCCGAGGAGGCAAGAGCCGGTTTCAGCGTGGCGGAACGTTCGTGGCGGGCGCGGGCGGCGGCTGGGGCGGGGCATTCTCGGACGGCGCGGGCTTGGGGTCTTCCTTGGGAAGTACCGAAGTCTCGCTCCGCAGTTCATCCTGAATACTCACCACCCACCCCGGCTCCGTGGGGCGATCGATGCTGATCAGCGCGGGGTCAAAGGGCTGATTCCGTTTGAGGTTGATGAGCCGGACATCCGTCACGCTCCCATCGGGCGCCGTCGCCCGCGCCAGCCGAGGAAGCAGATCGCTCGTCCGGTACCACAAGCGCAGTTCCGCGAAGCTCTTGGCCTCGATGGTCCCCGGCTTCGGCACAAGCTTCAGTTGATACGTCTCCGTGAGTTTAGGGAAACGCTTGAGTTCCTCTTCGCCCACGGCCTCGATAGCGGGGACGAGGGTCGCATCAAAGCGCGCGAGGATGTCGGCCCGGGCCTGCCCGATCGGCACCGGGAAGGGCCCCTCGCCGATGCGCAGAGGATCCGCCTGCTCGCCCGGTCCCACCACGCGCCGCTTGACGAACTGCTTGTTCTTGAGATCCCGTTCAACATACCACTCGCCGTCGAAAATGAAGTCGCGGTGCTCCGTATCTTCACGCCCGCCCGCGATCATCCGCTCAAACGTCACCGCGAACCCGCGCCGTGGCTTGACAGTCCCCGGAACCGGCGTGCTGGCGTTCGTTGAGACCGGCGCGCGAACGAAGTACCGCAGTTTTCCCCGGTGGACCTGCTGGTCGCCCCCTTGCAGGTCGCTCAGTGTCTTGACATACTCCATATCCGCAAAGAGCGTGGTCAGGTCTCGGTCGGCCGACTCGAGCGCCCCAAGCAGCTCCGCCGCGTCCTTGTAGGGGCCCGCAGCGGTGGCGGGCTTCTCCTGCGCCGGTGGTATTGGTGTGTCAGCGGCGGGTGGAGCGGCGACTGGGGCGAGCGTCGAAGGTGCGTCCGCGCGTGTCTCTGCCGGCGGTTGTGCGAAAGCCCCGTGCGCAGCAAGCATGAGCGCACCGGTCATCGACATCCGTCCGTACCCCGTTCGAGCACGGCGGTTAGATAGTGCGGCGTTGCGAGGCGTGACTCGGGCGGTGGTGTTCATGTCGAGCACTGGTTCAGTGGTAGAGACAAAATGGAACGCACCGGCCATGACCCACAGGACCCCAGGCCCATGTCAGGGTGGTGGTGGGGCGGTGGGGGGATCCGACCAACCC
>JBQTIJ010000360.1:0-11571 GCA_052388255.1 Phycisphaerales bacterium | reverse complement strand
GCTCGAAGCCCTGCTCAAGGGCGGCACCCTCGGCCGCGCCGCCGCGCCCGCCCTCTTCGCCTATCGCCAGACCTTCCAGAGCGCTGACGGCCGCAGCGAAGTGCAGCGGAGCGGCATGGCCTGCTGCGTAGAGACCGTCCCCTTCGGCCCGCGCGAGGGTGGCGGCATCCTGCCCCATGAAGAGACCTTCAGCGGCCCCAAGGAGGACCGCATGGCCCTCATGAAGGCCACCAAGACCCAGCTCTCCCCCATCTTCGGCCTGCACGCCGATGAGCAGGGCAAGGCCACCGCGCTCCTCCGGAGCATCATGAGCACCACCACTCGCACCATGGCCGCCAAGACGGCCGACGGCACATTCCATGAAGTCTGGGCCGTCACCGATGCGGCCGCCATCAGCGCGTATCAGGCCGCCCTCAAAGGAGAGGATGTCTTCATCGCCGACGGCCACCACCGCTACACCACCGGGCTCAACTACCTCAAGGATCTTGAAAAGGCCGGCACCGTCAACGCCGACCACCCCGCCCGGCGCTGCATGATCGTCCTCGTGGGCATGAGCGACCCGGGACTGGTGATCTGGCCGACCCACCGTGTCCTCGGCGGCATGAAGGGTTACACCTTTGAGGCGTTCACCAAAGCCGCGGAGGGTCACCTCACGGTCGAGCGCCAGCAAGGGGGCCTCGGCAAGCTTGAGGCCATCATGGAGAAGCAGGCCACTGCCGGCGCGGCCAACGTCTTCGGCCTCTACGACTTCGCCACCGGCACCTGCGCCACCGCCCGCCTCTCAAACAAAGACCCGCTCGCCACCCGCTTCAAGGACAAGCCACCCGCCTGGCGAGAACTCGATGTTGCTCTGATCCAGTACATCATCGTGGAAGAGATCTGCCAGCCCAAACTCAACGCCGGCGAGCCCGTCAAGTGGGCTTTCCCTCACACCATCCGCGAGGTCGAGGACATCGGCCGCGGCGTCGAGACCGGCGCAGGCGGCGGCAAGAACTTCGCCCAGCTCGCCGTCATCGTTCGCCCGACGCCCCTGCAGGCCGTCAAAGAGGTCAGCCGGGCCAACCAGCTCATGCCCCAAAAGAGCACGTTCTTCTACCCCAAACTCGCGACGGGCCTTTTCATCAATCCGCTTGCGTAGGGCAACCGGTGGGTGGTCCTCTCAGACCCTCACCCACTCCCTCGCCCTTCAGCGATTCGGCCGACCGACTCTGATAGCCCGCGAGCCGCTCGGGTTTACTCGTCGTCCTTGGCCGCGCCTTCCGCGCGGTGCTTGGGCATGCTCGTCAGCACCCGGTCCACAAGCCCGTACTCGAGCATCTCTTTGTCATCGAGCCACTTGTTGCGGTCGCAGTCGTTCTTGATCTTCTCCACGGTCTGCCCAGTGGCTTCGTGGTAGATCTCGTAGAGACGGTCGCGGATACGCAGCATCTCGCGGGCTTCGATCTCAAGGTCCGTCGCCTGCCCCTCCAGCACGCCGCCGATGAGGGGCTGGTGCATGAGGTTGCGGGCGTTGCGCAGCGTGAAGCGCTTGCCCTTGGTGCCGCTGGTGGAGATCAGCGAGCCCATGCTCGCCGCCTGCCCGATGATGTAGGTGCAGACGTTGCACTGGATGAACTTCATCGTGTCGATGATCCCGAGCCCCGCGCTCACGCTGCCGCCGGGTGAGTTGACGTACAGGTGAATATCGCTCTTGCTGTCCTCGTTGGCGAGAAACAGGAGCTGCGCAATCACCAGCGAGGCGATCTCGTCATCCACCTGCGAGCCGAGGAAGATGATCCGGTCCTTGAGCAGGCGCGAGTAGATGTCGTACGAACGCTCGCCGCGGCCGGTCTTCTCGATGACGATGGGAACCAGGTAGGACATGGGTGCTCTTTTCTCGGTCGCTTCGCCAGCAAGGCGGGGGGATTCGGAAGAGGGTCGGTCGAACGGGGCGTGTCAGGGGGCGCGGGTTACTTCTTGGCGGGCGGCTCGGCGACGACCTCGTCAACCAGTCCATAGGCCTTGGCCTCGTCGGCGGCGAAGTACTTGTCGCGTTCGCTGTCCTTGCGGACCTGCTCCTCGCTCTGGCCGCTGCAGCGCGAGATGATGCGGATGAGTTCGTTCTTGCTCTTGATGATCTGCTCGGCCTGGATGCGGATGTCCTCGGCCTGCCCGCCGACACCGCCATAGGGCTGATGGATCATCACCTTCGCGTGCGGCAGGATGTAGCGCTTGCCCTTGGATCCGGCCGTCAGAAGCACCGCGCCGCCGGAGTAGGCCCGGCCGAGGCAATACGTGTTGACGGGGCTCGTGATGAACTTCATCGTGTCGTAGAGCGCGAGCGTGTCATCCACCGCGCCGCCGGGCGAGTTGATGTAGAAGTGAATGTCCTGGCCGCGCTTCTGCTGCTCAAGGTACAGCATCTGCATCATGACCCGGGCCGCCGAAGCGTGGTTGATCTCCCCGATCAGGAAGACCGTCCGGTTCTCGAGCATCAGCTCGTCGATCGTCATCTCTCGGGTGCGCTGGTAGGTGATGCTCACGGATGATGGTCCTGAAGCGGGATGATCGGAACAGCGTTCGGCAACACCTGCGCGGTGCCCGCGCCCGGCCCGGACGCGGAGCCGGCGATGGTAGACGCAGGGGGTGTATCGGCAAGTGCCGTGCCGACGGTGAGCGGGCCCGGCGAGTTCCCCCCGGGGCCTGCGCGATGCACCGTCCACGGCATAACCCGCGAAGGACCCGCCACGGAGGCCCGCACGCTGCCACTCCGGCAGCGCGGGAACACCAACGGCGCGTCAGTCGTGCCGGAGCGCGACGATGGGGTCCTGCTTCGCCGCCAGCATCGCCGGATAGATGCCAAAGACCAGCCCGGTCGCAGCCGAGACCGCAAAGGCAAGCCCGATCGACCAGACCGTGATGGCCGTGGGTAGTGACTCGGCAACCAGCCCGATGAGGATGCTGCCGCCAATCCCCAGGCCCACGCCGACCAGCCCGCCGACCGACGAGAGAACCCCCGTCTCGACCAGGAACTGAAGCGTGATGTGGCGTCGCGTCGCCCCGAGGGCGCGACGGATGCCGATCTCCCGCGTCCGTTCGGTCACGCTCGCGAGCATGATGTTCATGATGCCGATGCCGCCCACCAGCAGCGAGATCGCGGCGATCGAGCCGAGCGTCCAGTTGTACGCCCGCAGGGCACGCCGGCGCTCCTCGAGGAGTTCATAGGGGACGATCATGGAGACATCCGTCATCGCCGGGTGGCGGACTTCGAGCGTGCGCTCAACGAGTTTCGCCAGATCAATCACCTCCGCGCTGGTCGAAGCCGCCATGTAGATTTCGCTGATCTGAACGCTGCTGGCGTTGCGGCTGCCGCTGGTCTGGCGGAAGACAAAGTCACCAAAGTACTCGACGGCGGTCGAGATCGGGATGTGCAGGTCAAAGTTGAGGTCGCGCCCCACCAAGGCCGCGCCCGCGCCGCCGGAGAGGCCGACCGGGGCGAGAATCCCGATGATGCGCATCGGCCGGCTGTCGATCCGGACGGTCTCATCGAGCGGATCATCAAAGGGGAAGAGCGCCTTGGCAAGCTCCGCGCCGATCACGGCCACGGGCGAGCTCTGCTCGATATCCGCCTGCGTCAGGTAGCGCCCTCTGTCCACCCGAAGGTTGGCGAGGCGAAGCAGGTCCGGCGTGGTGCCGAAGGCCTGGCTCGTGCGGCGCTTGTCGTCGCGGAGAATCTGGCCCCCGACTTCTTTGAGCGGCACGATGGCATCCACCATCGGAAAGGTCGCCTCGATCAGCTTCAGGTCATCGCGCTCAAGCCCATACCGGCTGACCCAACTCGAACGGCCGCGGCTGCTTCCCCCGCCACCCCCGTCGGCGCTTTCCGGGGGCTTCTGCGAACGGACGATGATGTTCCGGGCACCCAGGCGCTCGATCTGATCAAGGGCCCGGCGCTTGCCGCCCTCACCGATCGAGACCATGGTGATGACCGCAGCGACACCAAGAATGATGCCGAGGGCGGTAAGAACAGAACGCAGCTTGTGGCGAAGGATGTTCGCCAGACCCAGCCGGATGATCTCAAGGAGGAACGACACGAAGGGAGTATTGTGGCCAGCCGGGCCCCGGTTGCCAGTGGGCGATCTGGGTCAGGCGGGCGAACCTGCGCGGTCCTCGCCGCAGGATGAGGTACGACAAGAGACTTGATAACGCAGCCCGAACGGGCTTTACTTGCCCCCCGCGACTGGCGGGCGGGCTCGGGGGCCCTTCCGGCCCTCGAATTCGAACCTGTTTCACCCCCTGTTTTGACGGCTTTTGGCGAGAACACCATGGCGATCCGAGTCAAGGCACGCAGCGGCGAAGGCACCGAGCAGATGATGCGTCGGTTCAAGAAACTCTGCGAGAAGGAAGGCCTCACCAAAGACATCAAGCGCAAGGAATACTACGAGAAGCCCTCGGAGCGCGAACGCCGTGACGCCCGCAAGGCCATCGGCCGCCGCATCCGCGAGGCCCTCATCGCCAGCGGTGTGAAGCCCGAACGGCGCGAGTCGCGCGGCTGAGCCGTTGCGCCCCGGCCGCGGTGCAACCACACAGCGCGGCCTTTGCGCAGCAAGCGTTTTCATGCGACGCTCATCTCGTGGTGAGCGTTTTGCTTTTCAGGAGGGCAGCGGCCCGAGCCACCATCACCCGTGGCACGGCATCCCCTCCCTCTCCTCTTGACCGGTTCCCTGATCTGCGATTGTCGCACCCGTGGAGTCCTCACCCATGATGCACCTTTGCCAGCACCTTCTGAGCCGCGGCGGCACGTGGCTGGCGGCGATGGTCTTTGCCGTCACCGCTCTTGCTGTCACACTCCCCGCCCCCGCCCAAGAAGCCATGAAGGCCACTCAGGAGGCGGCCAAGTCCGCCGTTGAGAAGGTCGCGCACGCGCAGCACGGCGGCGGCGAGGCAAACCTCATCCTGCCCCGCGTCGGCAAAGTGTCGTTCATGGGCATTGCGGGTGACACGCTCCTCTATGTCGGCCTCGCGGTCTCGGCCCTCGGGATGCTCTTCGGGTTGATGATTTACTCCAATCTGAAGAACCTGCCAGTACACAAGTCGATGCTCGACATCAGCGAACTGATCTACGCGACGTGCAAGTCCTACATGATCCAGCAGGGCAAGTTCCTGATGATCCTGTGGGCCTTCATCGCAGTGGCGGTGGCCTGGTACTTCGGCTGGCTGGTGCCGATGGGCGTGAACGAGGCGGGCGCGAAGATGTACGGGATGTCCCTCGGCAAGGTGGGGCTGATCCTGCTCTTCTCGCTGGTGGGCATCGCGGGTTCGTACGGCGTCGCGTGGTTCGGTATCCGGGTGAACACCTTCGCGAACAGCCGCGCGGCCTTCGCCTCGCTGGCGGGCAAGCCCTTCCCTTGCTATGCGATTCCGCTCAAGGCGGGCATGAGCATCGGCATGGCGCTGATCTCGGTCGAACTGCTCATCATGCTGGGCATCCTTCTGTTTGTCCCCGGCGATGTTTCGGGGGCGTGCCTGATCGGCTTCGCCATCGGCGAGTCGCTCGGCGCCTCGGCCCTCCGCATCGCGGGCGGCATTTTCACGAAGATCGCCGACATCGGAAGCGATCTGATGAAGATCGTCTTCAAGATCAAAGAGGACGACGCCCGGAACCCCGGCGTGATCGCCGACTGCGTGGGTGACAACGCCGGCGACTCGGTCGGCCCCTCGGCCGACGGGTTTGAGACCTACGGCGTCACGGGCGTGGCCCTGATCAGCTTTGTGCTGCTCGCCATCACCGAGAAGACCGCGGGCGCGGACTACGAAACGATCCAGATCCAGTTGCTGGTGTGGCTCTTCGCCATGCGCATCATCATGGTGATCGCGAGCGCCCTGTCGTACTTCATCAACGAGGCCATCGCCAAGGCCAAGTACAGCAACAGCGACAAGTTCAACTATGAGCACCCGCTCACGAGTCTCGTCGTCATCACCTCGGTCATCTCGGTGGTGCTCACCTTCGCGGCCTCGTACTTCCTCATTCCCACGATCGCCGGCGGCAACGACTGGTGGTGGCAACTCTCACTCATCATCACCTGCGGCACCGCGGCGGGCGCGATCATCCCCGAACTCGTGAAGGTCTTCACCTCCACACACTCGCGCCACGTGGGCGAGGTGGTGACGGCGTCGGAGCAGGGCGGCGCATCGCTGAACATCCTCTCCGGCCTGGTGGCGGGCAACTTCTCCTGCTACTGGCTGGGCGGGGCGATCGTCGGCCTGATGGGCGCGGCGTACTGGGTGAGTTCGTTGTTCATGGTCACGCGTCCGGACGAACAGACCATCATGATGGCCCCGGCGGTCTTCGCCTTCGGCCTGGTGGCCTTCGGCTTCCTCGGCATGGGCCCCGTGACGATCGCCGTGGACAGCTACGGCCCGGTGACGGACAACGCCCAGTCGGTCTACGAGCTCTCAACCATCGAGTCTCTCCCGGGGATCAAGGACGAGATCAAGCGCGACTATGGCTTCACCCCCGAGTTTGAGAAGGCCAAGGAGGCCCTCGAGGAAAACGACGGTGCGGGCAACACCTTCAAGGCCACGGCCAAGCCCGTGCTCATCGGCACGGCGGTGGTCGGTGCCACGACCATGATCTTCGCCATCGTGGTGGCCCTGACCCACGGCCTCGAGGACAAGTACCTCAAGTTCCTCTCGATCCTGCACCCGCCCTTCCTGCTCGGGCTGATCTCGGGCGGGGCCATCATCTACTGGTTCACCGGCGCATCGACGCAGGCCGTGAGCGCAGGCGCCTACCGCGCCGTGGAGTTCATCAAGAAGAACATCAAGCTCGATGGGGCCACCAAGGCCAGCACCGAGGACAGCCAGAAGGTCGTGACCATCTGCACGCAGTACGCCCAGAAGGGCATGTTCAACATCTTCCTTGGTGTCTTCTTCGCGACCCTCGCCTTCGCGTTCTATGAGGAGTACTTCTTCATCGGGTACCTCATCTCGATCGCGCTCTTCGGCCTCTATCAGGCAATCTTCATGGCCAACGCGGGCGGCGCCTGGGACAACGCTAAGAAGATCGTCGAGACCGACCCGGCCTTTAAGAACACCGGCCGCGGCAAGGGCTCAGACCTCCATGCTGCGACGGTCGTGGGCGATACCGTCGGCGACCCCTTCAAGGACACCAGCTCGGTCGCCATGAACCCCGTCATCAAGTTCACCACGCTCTTCGGCCTGCTGGCGGTGGAGCTGGCGGTGAACATGAAGAAGGTCGTCGTCGATGGCAAGGAGGTCATCCTCCACAACGGCCTGACGATCGGGCTTGCCATCACCTTCCTCGCGATCTCGGCCTTCTTCGTCTACCGCTCGTTCTACGGCATGATGATCAAGAGCCAGACCGAGAAGGCCTGAGCGCGACCCTTCGCCCCTAAGTACCCGCATCCTCCCGCAGCCCCGGCCCTCGCCGGGGCTGCTTTGTTTTTGTTGCTCCAAGGTCGCCCCCCACCGCCCAGCACACCCGGGTTCAAGATTGCGCCCGCATGTCAAGAATACTTGACAAGTTGTCGATGTCGCGTATACTTGACACCGTGTCGCACTTTTGCGACATGCCCAGTTTGAGAATGGAGCCCCGATGACAACCTCGTATGAAGAAAAAAGCGTCTGGATCCAGCTTGTCGCAATGACGATCGCCTTGGGCGTGTACTTCGTGGTCGCATGGCGGATGATGGCGACGGGTGTGCGCGAGATGGCGGCGTTCGCGCCGCTCTTCTTTGTCGCCGTCGCGGTGATGGTGGTCCTGCTGGTGGTCGCCCACACGCTCGCGGCACTCGTCAGCCGGGTCGAAAACCGCGACGAACGCGACCGGCTGATCGCGTGGAAGGCCGAGCACCGTTCGGCCTGGGTGACGGCGGTCGGCGTCCTGACGGGCGTGACCTGCCTGGCGCTCGGGGTCGAGAGCGTGTATACGGCCCACTTGCTCCTGCTCGGGCTGACCCTGTCAGAAATGCTCGGCTTCGTGCTCCAGATTGTCTATTACCGCAAAGGAGTCTGACACATGGCGCGCGATCGATTCACCATCGAGAACCAGATCCGCGTCCTCCGGTTCGGCGCTCGCGAGATGACGCAGCAGGACCTTGCCGACCGGGTCGGCGTCAGCCGCCAGACGATCAACGCCATCGAAGCGGCGAAGTACTCCCCGTCGCTGGAGGTGGCGTTCCGGATCGCCCGGGTCTTCGAGAAGCCGCTTGACGAGGTCTTCACCTGCGTGGCGGCGGGGCGCTGACCCGCCCGATGCCCCGTAGCCCGGCGCGATACGCTGGAGGAACGAATGGTCCCTTCACTTCTTGATGTCGCGCACCTGCCCGTGGCGCATCTGCCGGAGCGGATCGAAGTCCCGCCCCTTGTTCGGGCCTTCCACGCAACCATCACCCCGCCGGGGTCAAAGTCCCTCACCAACCGCGCCCTCCTGCTCGCGGCCTTGGCCGGGGGTTCCTCGCGCCTGCAGCGCCCGCTGATCGATGCCGATGATGCCCAGCGGATGCTCTCGGCCCTCGCCACACTGGGGGTGCGCATCCGCAGTGACGGGGACGACCTGCGCATCGATGGCGTCGGCGGGCGGTGGCCGGTCCCCGGGGCCGGCGAGCCCCAGATCATCCTGAATCTCGGGAACGCCGGGACTGCGACACGGTTCCTCGCCGCGGCCGCCGTGCTGGCGCCCGCAGGATCACCCGGAGTCGTGATCGACGGAAACGCGCGAATGCGCGAGCGGCCGATCGGCGAGCTCGCAGGCCCGCTGCGGGAACTCGGCGCGAGCGTGGAGTTCCTCGGGCCCGAGGGATTCCCGCCCATGCGGGTGCGCCCCGGTCCGGCCCGGCCGCCCGGCCCACAGCATGCAGGTGCTGTGATCACTTTCGGCCGCACGGCCTCCAGCCAGTTCGTCTCCGCCGTGCTCCTCCTCGGACCATTCCTGCCCGGGGGCCTCACGGTTCGGTTCCATGATCCGGGTTCCGTGACAAGCCGCGCGTATGTGGAGATGACGACAGGGCTGCTGCGACGTGTGGGCGCGACTGTCCGCGGCGATATCACACTGGGGATTCATGTCTCCGGAGCATTCGGCGGTGAGGGCATCCACGGGTTTGATCTGGCGATCGAGCCGGACGCCAGCGGCGCCACCACGTTCCTTGCCGCCGCGGCCCTCGCCGGCGGCCCCGCGGCTGGATCATCCTGCACTGTTCCCGGGCTCGGGGGCGACTCCTTACAAGGTGACAGCGCATTCGTGCATGAACTCGTTCGCATGGGTGCAGAAGGCGCATCAGGGAGCGACGGGGCCATCCGGGTGACAGGAGCCGGCTCGCTCCGCGGGCTCGAGACTTCGCTTGAGTTGATGCCGGACACCGCGATGACCCTCGCGGTCGCCTGCTGCTTCGCCCGGGGCGAGTCGCGCATCGCCGGGCTTCGCACGCTCCGCGTGAAGGAGACCGACCGTTTGGCCGCGCTGGTGAAGGAACTCACGAAGATCGGGGCGAGACTCACGGTCGTGCAGACCGGCGAAGACGAGGGGCTGGCCATCCAGCCGCGGAGCGAAGGAGCGGTTGACGTCGCGGGCGAGGCGGTGGAGTTTGAGACCTACGACGACCACCGAATGGCGATGGCGATGGCCTTGGTGGGCGTGCGAGGAATCGGGCGCAGGGTGGTCATTCGCGACCCCGGGTGCGTGGCCAAGACCTACCCGACCTTCTGGCGCGAACTGGCCGGGCTCTACCCGGCCCAGCACGACCCCTCCTGATATCAACACCAGATCACCAAACCGGGGAACCAAAACGGCTCTGGTGCGTCAAAGAAGGGTGTTGGCGACCTGTGCAGGCCGCTGACAGGACAGGGCGACCACCACCCAGAGGCCGGCAAAAGGCCGGAATCCGGGCCAGATCGCCGGGTCAAGAGCCGGGGCCTGTTGACGACAGAAGCCCCCTCCGCCGTGTGGACGACCGGTGTACGCTTACCGGACGACTGGGCGGAGACCCGCGTAGTCGATGGGGTCGATCGGTCAACGGACCGATGGCTTCAACTGGTGGGCGGGCCTGTTGGCTCGTCGCCGGTCGCCCTGAAGAGTTTTCCTCGATCTCGTGGCAGCGAAGGAGTTCGCGATGAAGAGCACTGGTTCCACCCGGATGGCAATGATCGGTTTCGGCTCGGCCCTGGCCGCCCTCGCGCTCTGTGCCTCGGCGGGCATGGCCCAGTCCAAGATGGAGTCCACCGAAGCCAAGCCCGCGGCCCCCACCGCCGCGGCCCCGCGAACAGGCAACGTCCAGAAGGACACCCTGCTTCGCATGCAGAAGCCGGTGACGGTCGAACTGAACGACACCAAGCTTGAGGACATCTTCGCGTACATCACGCGCGAGACGGGTGCCGAGCTTGAGATCATGTGGAAGACCGACAACGACGAGGGCTTCGACAAGGAGCAGCAGGTCTCGATCAGCGTCAAGAGCACGCCCGCGATCGACATGCTCGACAAGCTCTTCGAGAAGCTCGAAGGCGGGACCCGCGACAACAGCTGGCAGATGGCTGACGGCGGGGCGATGCAGATCGGCATGAAGAAGCGGCTGAACAAGTACAAGCGGATCGAGATCTACGACATCAACGACCTGCTCTTCGTCCTCCCGATCTACGACAACGCACCGCAGATCGACCTCAACCAGGTTCTCCAGCAGAGCAAGGGTGGCGGCAGCCAGTCGCCCTTCAAGGACAACAACAAGAACCAGCGCGACGAGAACAACACCAAGACCAAGGAGGACCGCGCCAAGGACCTCCAGGACCTGATCATCAACACCGTCGAGAACGAGCAGTGGCTTGAGGGTGGCGGCGAGGGTGCCTCGCTCCGTTACTACCAGGGCAACTTCATCGTGAACGGTGCGGACTACATGCACCGGGCCCTGAACGGGTACCGCTGGTGGCCGTCGTTCAAGTCCTCCTCGGGTGCCTCCGGGGCCCGCCGCTATGTCTCGCTGACCCCCGCGACCGGCATCGCCAAGGCGGAGATCCCCTTCCGCACGTTCGCGGTTCCCTCTCCTCGCTGAGCCAGCAGACCGGACCCAAGATTCACCAAGACCCCCGGGCCCGTCCCGGGGGTTTTTCGTTCCCCCTTTGCGATTGGTCCCCGGCCACACCGCTGGCCGATGGAGCGACATGCTTAAGGACATCTTCCCCAGCATGTTCGCCCGCCGGGTCCTTCTCCTGATCGTGCTGATCATCGCCGCCGGCACCCCCCTCGTCCTCCAGATGGGCCGCTTGACGCTCGCCCAGGGAGATGAACTTCGCGGCAGGGCCGAGTCCAAGCTCCGAACAACCCGGCGCGTCCACAACACCCGGGGGAGCATCCTTGATCGCAAGGGCCGTGGGTTGGCGACCGATGTCGCCTCGTACGACATCGCAGTCGATTACGACGTGATCACCGGCCACTGGGCCTTCCGGCAGGCGGCCGCGGAGGCCCGGCGCTCTATCGGCTCGGGGTGGCGCGAACTCAGCCCCCTCGAACGACTCCTCGCCGCCGAGGAGCGATTGCCCTCGCACCAATCGCGGCTTGAACTCTCCTGGAGCCGATTCTGCGAA
>JBQTIJ010000359.1:0-10960 GCA_052388255.1 Phycisphaerales bacterium | reverse complement strand
CAGGGACACCCCTGAGGCGGTTTTCGTTTCCAACTGAGGTGGTTTTCTCATCTTGGGAACCTCTGTGCGCTCAACCGTGCCCGATTCACGGCCGATGCTGACCAGCGTGCTTGTCTCCTTCGCAGGGGCAGGCACGCCGCACGGCAGGGATGCCGGGCGGCGGCGACCGCCTGTGTACCGCGTGTTGCGGTGCCGGCCGCCCGGTTCGCTCCTCGGTGACAAGAGGAGGCGCCGCTTCTCACCGAGGCACGTGCACGGAGGTTTTCATGAGCCGGATCAACACCAACGTTTCGTCGCAGATCGCTCAGCGCATTCTTACCAACAACAGCAAGGGGCTGGACACGACGCTCGAGCGTCTGTCGACCGGCCTCCGAATCAACCGCGGCAAGGACGATCCTGCCGGTTTGATCGCGAGCGAGAATCTCCGCTCAGAGAAGACGGCGCTCAACGCCGCGATCTCGAACGCGGAGCGCACCGACCAGCTCGTGAACATCGCTGAAGGCGGCCTGCAGGAGGTGAGCAACCTCCTGACGGACCTCCAGGGCCTGATCACGTCCACGGCCAACAACGCCGGTCTTTCGCAGGAAGAGAAGCAGGCCAACCAGCTTCAGATCGACTCGATCCTGCAGACCATCGACCGCATCTCCGACGCCACGAACTTCCAGGGCGTCAAGCTCCTCAACGGCAACTTCGACTTCACCACGAGCACGGTTGCCGCGGGTGTCTCTGACTTCCGCGTGAACGGTGCCAAGCTCAGCAACGGCAGCACCATCGCGGTGCAGGCCCTGGTGACCGGTTCGGCCCAGCAGGCCGCGCTCTTCCTGTCGACCGGCGGCACCTCGCTGTCGTTCGGCGGCGCAGGCGGCGTCTTCACGGTTGAAGTGGCCGGCCAGCTCGGTTCGCGCCAGCTCAGCTTCGCCTCGGGCACGACGCAGACGCAGATCCGCGACACCATCAACACCTTCTCGGATGTGACGGGTGTCTCGGCGTCGGTCAACACCTCGGGTGCGATCACGAACCTCCGCCTCCGCTCGTCGAACTTCGGCAGCGATTCCTTCGTCAGCGTCAAGGTTGTGAACGCGAACACCGTCGCGGGCACCGGCGTCGGTGTCTACACGGCCACGACCACCAACGCCAACACCGCCAACGCCGCCTCGGGCGTGGCCTTCTCTTCGACCACGGCGACCAACGGCGTCCGCGATGCCGGCCGCGACCTGACCGCCACCATCAACGGCGTCCAGGCCACGAGCAAGGGTCGTTCGGCCCGCATCAACACCGACTTCCTTGATGTGGATCTGACCCTCACCGCCACCCAGGCCACCCAGCTTGGTTCGGTGAGCGCCTTCTCCATCACCGGCGGCGGGGCGAACTTCCAGCTCGCTTCCAAGGTGGATATCGCGGGCAAGGTTGCCCTCGGCATCCAGAACGTCGCCGCCCGCAAGCTCGGCAACTCCTCGGTCGGGTTCCTGAACTCGCTCGGTGCCGGCCAGTCCAACAACGTTGTGGACGGCAACCTTGCCGACGCTCAGAAGGTCGTCGCCGAAGCCATCCGTCAGGTCTCCTCGACCCGCGGCCGCCTCGGTGCCTTCCAGAAGAACACCGTCGGTGCCACGATCCGCAACCTCGGTGTCTCCTTCGAGAACTCCGCCGCGGCCGAGTCGGTCATCCGTGACACGGACTTCGCGACTGAGACCGCCAGCTTGACCCGCGGCCAGATCCTCTCGTCGGCCTCGACGAACGTCCTGTCGCTCGCCAACCAGCGGCCGCAGAACGTGCTCCAGCTCCTCCGGGGTTAATCCCCGGTTGATCTGAGCAACCGCTGACAGCCCATACCGCCCCGGCCCGAACAGGCCGGGGCGGTTTTCGTTTTGCTGGCGGGTCTTGACTCTCAAACAAGCGTTTGATACGCTCGTTGGAGCATGTGCCCCGTGCCCGTCTATCCCGCCTCGGCCGGTTCCCCTGTGCAAGGGTCGCTTGAAACCGATGCCCGGCTTCTGCAAGCCGCGGGAGAGGTCTTTGCGGAGCGGGGGTTCCGCGAGGCGACAGTGCGGGAGATCTGCACGAGAGCCGGGGCGAATGTCGCGGCGGTGAACTACCACTTTGGAGACAAGGAAGGGCTCTACCGCCGCGTGCTGGCCTTCTCCGGCCGGATGGCCCTCGAGAAGTACCCGATCGGAGCCGCGGAGCCGAGCAACGCGACACCGGAAGAGCGTCTGCGGGTGTTTGTCCGGAACTACGTGGACCGCCTGCTTGACGAGGGGCGGCCCGCCTGGCACGGGAAACTGATCGCGCGTGAGCTCTTTGATCCGACGCCCGCTTTTGACGAGTTGGTTGAGGGGTTTGTCCGTCCGCAGTACGAGCGTCTGCGATTGATCGTGGCGGACCTGCTCGGGCCGGCGGCGAGCGAGGACCGGCTGCGGCGGTGTGTCTGCTCAGTGGTTGGGCAGTGCCTTTTCTACAAGCACTGTCGGCCGGTGGTGGCGCGGCTGATGCCCGGAATGGTCCATGATGAGGCGGGCCGGAATGTTCTGGCGGCCCATATCACCACGGTGGCGCTCGGGGGCATCGCGGCCGTCCGTGCCGAGGCCGGGGCAAGGGGGCGCGGATGAACTTCGTTGCGATCCGCATGCTGGTGGGGGATCGGCCCAAGTACCTCGGGATCATCTTCGGCCTCACGTTCGCGGCCATGCTGATTACCCAGCAGGCGTCGATCTTCGTGGGGCTGATGACCCGGACGTTCGGCTTCATCTCGGACACCGGGCTCCCGGATATCTGGGTGATGGACCAGAAGGTCCAGTTCATCGACGACATCAAGCCGATGCCCGACACCATGCTGCTGCGGGTTCGCGGCATGCAGGGAGTGGAATGGGCGGTGCCGCTCTACAAGGGACTGATCAAGGCCCGCCTTGAGAACGGCAACTTCCAGCAGTGCAACGTGATCGGCCTTGACGACGCAACGCTGGTGGGCGGCCCGCCGGTGATGGTGGAGGGAACGCTCGACAACCTGCGCACCGCCGAGGGTGTGATCGTGGATGAAACGGGGGCCAAGGGCCGGCTGGCTCGCACCCCGACCGGCCCTGACGGGAAGCCGATCGCCGGCGCGGCCCCGGCCCCGCTGAAGGTGGGCGACACGCTCGAGCTCAACGATCGTCGCGCGGTGGTGGTCGGGATCTGTCGCGTGAGCCGGACGTTCCAGAGCCAGCCGGTGATCTACACCACTTACTCCCGGGCCGTGCAGTTCGCGCCGCGCGAGCGGCGGCTGCTGTCGTTTGTCGTGGTGAAGGCGAAGCAGGGTGAAGATCTCTCCGTGCTGTGCGAGCGGATTGGTACTGAAAGCAACGGCCGGCTTCAGGCCCTGACAGCGCGGGACTTTTCGTGGAAGACCGTGCTCTACTTCATGAAGTTCACGGGCATCCCGATCAACTTCGGGATCGCGGTGGCACTGGGGTTCATCGTGGGCACGGCCATCGCGGGGCAGACGTTCTACCAGTTCACACTCGACAATCTACGGCACTTTGGCGCGCTCAAGGCGATGGGGGCGACCAACACGCGACTCTTGGGCATGATCGTGCTTCAGGCCTTGCTCACCGGGCTCATCGGTTATGGATTAGGGGTGGGCCTGGCCTCGTGCTTCGGACTGCTCTCAGGGCGGAGCGAACTGGCCTTCCGGTTGTTGTTCGAGACGCTCGCCGTGACCGGCGGCGCGCTGGCGGTGATCTGTGTTCTCGCGTCGCTCGTGAGCATCATCAAGGTCATGCGGCTCGAGCCCGCCATCGTCTTCAAGGGCTGAGCCGACGCTCCGAAGCACCATGTCCACCGCCGCGCTCCAACCGACTGCACGCTCCGCCCCGCCGGGTGTCGCGATCCGCTGCCGCGGCGTGACCAAGCACTATGGCGCGGGGGACGCGCGGGTCGTCGCGCTCCGGGGCGTGGATCTTGATGTGGCCAAGGGTGAACTGATGATGCTGGTGGGGCCTTCTGGATGCGGCAAGACCACGCTCATCAGTGTGATCGCGGGCATTCTCGATCGGGATGGCGGCGAGTGCGACGTCTTCGGGCACGACTTTTCGGCCATGCGGCAGCGGGCCCGGACGCTGTGGCGCGGCGAGAACATCGGGTTTGTCTTTCAGGCGTTCAACCTTCTGCCGACCCTCAACGCTTCGGAGAACGTGGCGGTCCCGCTCATGATCCTCGGTGAGGGGCGGCACGCAGCGGTGAGGGCAGGTCGCGACATGCTCGAGCGAGTGGGGCTCGGCGAACGCTGGAAGAGTCTGCCGAGCCAGCTTTCTGGTGGCCAGCAGCAGCGGGTAGCGATCGCGCGAGCGCTTATACACAAGCCGAGATTGATCGTCTGCGACGAGCCGACGAGTGCGCTCGATGCGGAGACGGGCCACGTCATCATGCGGCTGCTGAAGAACGTGGCCCTCGCGGAGGATCGGGCCCTGGTGATCGTGACCCACGACACCCGGATCTTCGGCTTTGCAGATCGAATCGCCCGCATGAACGACGGCTCGGTGGTGAACGTCTCGATCGAGCCACCGACCCTTCGTTGAAGTGTGAACAGCAGTGCAGCGGCAGAGGACCTGGAGCAGAACCATGATCGTCCGAACCATCCTGATCCCCGCCTTGGCCGTCGGCGGCCTGGCCTTCGCCATGTATACGGCGCAGAAGGGGAACATGCCCCTCACGCCCGCACAACCGGTCGCGGAGCCGGCACGATCACCCTTCAGTGCCCCCGTTGCCGGTGCGGGCATCGTGGAGAGCAGCACCCAGAACATCGCGGTGGGGACGTCCCTCCCCGGCGTGGTGCAGCGCGTACACGTCCGCGTGGGCCAGAAGGTGAAGGCCGGCGAACCGCTCTTCTCGGTCGACGATCGTGCGGTGCGGGCGGAGCTTGCCGTGCGGGCCGCAATGGTGACCACCGCGCAAGCGGCGCTCAGGGTTGCCGAGCGCTCGATGGCGCGGCTCTCGGCTCTTCCTCGGGCGGAAGAGGTCCTGCCCCTTGAGGCACGCGTGAACGAGATGGCGGCGATGGTCGAGGACATGCGTGCCCAAGTGGAGAAGGTGAACGGGGTGACTGACGATCGGGCTGTTTCGCAGGAAGAGAAGGACAAGCGCCGCTCCGCTCTTGCCATGGCCGAGGCGCGTCTCAGCGCGTCGTTTACGGAACTCGCGCTGACCAAAGCCGGCGCGTGGCGGCTGGACGTCGAGATTCAGGCGGCCCAGATCGAGAGCGCGCGGTCGTCGGTGCAGGCGGCGGAGGCCGAGGAGGCCGCGACCCGCACGGAACTCGACCGGCTGACGGTGCGCGCCCCGACCGACGGCACGGTGCTTCAACTCAATGTGCGCGTCGGCGAGTTTGCGCAGGCGGGGCCAACGACGACTCCATTGATTCTCTTCGGCGACACGAGCACGCTGCACGTGCGTATTGATGTTGACGAGAACGATGCCTGGAAGATCCGGCCCGAGGCCCGGGCCGTGGCCAACCTCCGGGGCAACTCCGCGCTGCGGACGGATCTCTCGTTTGTCCGTGTTGAGCCCTATGTCATCCCCAAGCGGTCACTGACAGGTGATTCGTCCGAGCGCGTGGACACGCGGGTCCTCCAGGTGATCTACTCGTTCCAGAATCCCGCCTTTGCTGTCTACGTCGGCCAGCAGATGGATGTCTTTATCGATGCCGCACCCTGACCGCTCCGCGCTCCACACCCACCCCCGCCTCTTGCATGGCCGCATGACTCACATGAACCCCATGAACCACCAACCTGTCCCGTCACACGCCCTCGCGCTCTCTGCTCTCGCGCTCGTCACGCTCGCCGGGTGCACCGTCGGACCGGACTATGCGCCCCCGCCCAGCACGGCCCCGGCGGCATGGGCGAGCGAACTTGAGAAGGGTGTACGGGCCGAGCCGGTCGACCTCGCGGGTTGGTGGAAGCGGCTGAACGACACTGCTCTCGACGGCCTGATCGACCGCGCCCTTGAGGGGAACCTCGACCTCCGCGAAGCCCGGGCCCGCGTGATGGAGGCCCGCGCGCTGCGGGGTGTAGCATCTTCAGAGGGCCTCCCGAAGGTCGAGGCCGGCGCGCTTTACGACCGCAGCCGGTCGAGTGAAAACCGGGGCTTCGGCGGCGGTGGCGCGGGCGGCGGTGGTGACAGTTCCTTCGGCGAGGACACCTCCGGCCGGGACCTTTACCAGGCCGGCTTTGATGCCTCATGGGAGCTCGATGTGTTCGGCGGCATCCGGCGCGGCGTGGAGGCCGCGGATGCGGATATTCAGGCTGCGGAGGAGGGTCGGCGCGACGTGCTGGTGACCTTGCTCTCGGAGGTCGCTCGGAACTATGTGGAGGTCCGCGCCTTCCAGGCCCGCCTGGCCCTTGCAGCCCAGAATGTTCGCGTGCAGACCGAGACGCTGGAAGTGACGCGGGCCCGGCGCAAGGCGGGGCTGACAAGCGAACTCGATAGCACCCGTGCAGAGTCGAACCTCGCCACCACCGAGTCGGCCATCCCGCCACTGCAGGCGGGCCTCCGCGCGTCGATCTATCGGCTTGGTGTGCTCATCGGTAAGAGCCCGGGCGAGCTGGCGGGCCTCCTCGCGGCGGCGGGGCCGATGCCCGCGTGCCCGGGTGATGTGCCGGTCGGGCTTCCATCGGACCTGCTGCGGCGGCGGCCGGATGTGCGACGGGCGGAGCGGGAATTGGCCGCGGCGACGGCCCGCATCGGTGTCGCGACGGCGGAACTCTTCCCGCGGTTCTCGCTCACAGGGTCTTTCGGCGTTGCGTCCGCACAGGTAGGAACGCTCGCCGATGGCGACAGCCGCTTCTGGTCGGTCGGTCCGACGGTGCGATGGCCGATCCTGCAGGGAGGGCGGATCCGCAGCAACATCGAGGTGCAGAACTCCCGGCAGGAGCAGGCGGCGGCGCGGTTTGAGCGTGCGGTGCTGACGAGTCTCGAGGAGACAGAGAACGCGCTCGTGAACCTCGCGCGCGAGCAGGACCGGCGCGAGAAACTCCGGCTCGCTGTCGATGCCAACCTGCGCGCGGTCGATATCTCCAACCAGCTCTATTCCAAGGGGCTCACGGACTTCCAGGCCGTGCTCGACTCTCAGCGTGATCTCTTCCAGAGCCAGGACCAGCTTGTGGTGAGTGATCGGACGGTGACGCAGAACCTGATCGCGCTGTACAAGGCCCTCGGCGGCGGATGGGAGGGGATCGAGCCGAAGGAGGTTCTGACCTATGATGACGCAGGTGCGGGACGCGGTCGCTGACGCACGCCGGGCTGAGAGGCACGGCGGCGCGTCAGAGGAAAGTCCGAGCACGGCAGAACACGGCGGCGGCTAACGACCGCCCGTCCGCACGGGTCGCGGACGCGGGACAGTGCCACAGAAAAGACACCGCCGACGTGCGCCGCAAGGCGCGCGGGTAAGGGTGAAATGGTGGGGGAAGAGCCCACCGCATGATCGGTAACGGTCATGGCAAGGCAAACCCCGCCGCGTGCAAGGTCACGCAGTCTCCCGGTCGGGTCGCACGGCCCGGCCGACGGCCTGTTCGGCCGGCGTGGGACGGGGGGACCGCTGCTGACCGCGCGGGCAACCGCGCGGCACGAGAAATGGCCGCGGCTGTCGGAAGGTCCTTGCCCGAGCCCCCGTCAAGAGGTGGGCGAGGAAACCGCCGACGTGCACAGAACTCGGCTTACACCCTGCACCGACCCAGACGCGGCCCCTTGCGAAAGCAGGGGGCCGCGGCCGTTTTGGGCGGCAGCGAGGTACAAAAAGGGCGCGACGGGACGCGGTGGGTGGCGGGTGCGAGGTCGATCACGCCTTGCGGATGATCTGCGCGGGCTTGAAGGTCCCCTCAAGGATCTTGTCGCTCTCGGCCCCGAGCCAACCTTCGAGCACCCCGGCATACACGGCCCGGAAGTCGATCGAGTAGCGCAGGTCCCCGGAATCGAGATTCGTGAGCGAGGGGTGGTCGTTCAGCACGCCCCGGTTGACCATGGGGCCAAAGAACATGGTGGGGGCCGCGGTGCCGTGATCGGTGCCTTGGCTGGCATTCTGGCCGACGCGCCGGCCGAACTCGGAGAACTGCATGGTGAGCACGCGCCCGTCGTTGCCCTGGGCTTTGAGGTCGTCGTAGAACGCCTTGACGGCCGCGCCGAACTGGCCGAGGAGCTGGGAGTGTCGTCCGTTCTCGCCGCCCTGGCCGGCGTGGGTGTCGTACCCGCCCATAGTGACGTAGTAGACGCGGGTACGGAGGCCCGCGGCGATCATGCTGGCGACCATCTTGAGCTGCCGGGCAAGGTCTGAGCCCGGATACGGAACGCGGTCCTTGGCGCTCACGGCCTTGCGGATGGTCTCGCTGCTCACCTGGGCATCAAGCGAAGTACGCACGAGGAACGCGGCGTTCGACTCAGGATCCGGATGGCTGGTGGCATCCTGGCGAGCGATGATCTGGTACGGGTCTTCGAGGTTCTTGCTCACGTCCCGGCCGGTCCACCTGAAGAGGTCGGCATTCTGGAACGCGATGGGGCGGATCTTCTGGCCCTGCATGGCGAGGGGTGCTTCGCCGCCGATGGCGATGCCGGGCATGTTGTTTCGCTCGGTGGCCTTGGCCTCGGGCCGACCGGACTCCCCCTTGCCCTCGCCGCAGCACTCGCTGTCAAAGTAGCGGCCGAGCCAACCGTTGCCACTGCCGGTGGTCTCGCCGGTGTGCCAGATGTCCATGGACTTGAAGTGCGAGCGGTTGGGGTTCGGATACCCGACGCCCTGCATGATGGCCATGTGGCCATTCTCATAGAGACCCGCGAGCGGAGTGAGCGCCGGGTGCAGGCCGACGCTCGACTTGGCGAGTTTGACAACCTTGTCTTCCTTGATGCCGATGCCGGGCCGTGCGCGGTAGTACTGATCGTCCTGGTAAGGGATGACGGTGTTGAGGCCGTCGTTGCCGCCACCAAGCTGGATGACCACCAGCACGTGGTCCTCGGGAACGCCGCTCATGCTCGAGAGCCCCGCCAGGGGCATGGGCAGGCCGAGGGCCGAGCGCGAAAGGAAGCTCGGGAGCGTGGCCGAGGCGGAGGCGAGGACCAGCCCGGTGTGCAAGAACTGGCGGCGGGTGAAGGCGACGGTCTGAGGATCGAGTGACATGGTGTTCGGCTCTATGAGGTTCGCTCAGATCAATGGTCGGGGCGGGATCGATGGGGACGGGCAGGAGGGGAACGCGGGCGCTCGTCGCTCAGCAGAGCTGGTACTCGGGGAGGGCGGTGACAAGCAGCATCAACTGTGTGAGCGTCTGTTGATCGAGGGTGTTGCCCTTGCTCTTCACGAACTCAACAAGTGTGCCGCGCGAGGCGGGCTGGGTCCGGCCGAGCGTGAAGGCGAGGATGGCGTCGATGGTCTTCTCTGGATCGTCGCTGTTGGAGCCGGGATAGGCATCGGCAAGCTGGGAGAGGAGCACGGTGGGGTCGAACTTCTCCTGATCGGCCAGGCCGTCGCGGCCTTGCGGGCGGCGGCCGGTGAGCAGGAAGACCGCGATGTTCTGCCGGATGAACATGGTGGACGTATTGATCCACGAGCGACCACCATCCCACCCCTTGACTGAAGGTGGGAAGAAGATGCTCTGCCCCATGGCGTTTCCCGCCTCGGCCAGCACGGTCATGTCGCGGACAGGCGTGTTGAGCGACCGGATGGCACCCACGATGAGCTGCACGGGGGACTTGATCTGCTCGCCGATGATCGCCCCGTCGTAGAAGTGCTGGCTAAGGAAGAGTTTCCTGAGCACGGGTTTGATCTCGTAGCGCGAGCTCAGCAGGGTGGACGCGAGGTCGTTGATCACCGTCTTGGCGGCTTCATCCACCCGGGGTGAACCGGAGGGGTAATCGTGGACGAAGTTGCGGTAGAGCTTGGTGGCGATGAACCGCGCGCAGGCCCGGTTCTCAAGGATGGTCTTGACAAACGAGTCGCCATCGTGGGCGGCGACGCTGCCGAGGATGGCCTTCGAGGCCGTGTCGTGATTGCCCTTCTCAAAGACGAACTCATCGTCGCGGAAGGTGTAGCCGGTGAGAGCGCGGGCACCCTCCTTGATGTCCTTCTCGGTGTAGTTGCCCACCCCGAGAGAGAAGAGCTCCATGATCTCGCGGGCGAGGTTCTCGTTGGGCTTGTTCTTCCGCGAGTCGTTCTGGTCAAGGTACGCGAGCATCGCGGGATCGCGGATGATGCCAAAGAGCAGCTCGCCGAAGTTCCCCACGCAATTCTTGCGGAAGAAGAGGTTCTGGGCGAACATGTGGTACGAGTCTTCGATCGTGCGGTAACTCGTCGCGAAGTGTCCGTGCCAGAAGAGGGTCATTCGCTCTTCGAGCGGGCGGGGCGATTCGATCATCCGCTTGAGCCACCAGAGCTGCAGCTCGCGAACCTGTTGACGGTCTGCCTGTTCGGCGTTCTGGCGCTGCAGGCGCTGGCGCGCGAGGGCGTCCTCGTCTTTGGCCTGGGCGGCCCGTCTGAGCGCGGCCCGGTCCTCCGCGCTCTGGGGGCGCATGATGTCCTTATCAAACTCGTCGCCCTTGATCGCCTCGCAGGGGACTTTCTCAAAGTCCACAAGGTGGCTGACGGACTTCTCCGGCCCCCACGCCACGAGCGTCTGAATCTGCCCGGGTGTCCCGCCGAAGCCGGCCCGCCAGAGAAGGTGTCGCGCCTGCTCAAAGCCGAAGTCCTTCTTCAGGATCGGCTGGGTGGAGGTGGTGATACGCCGCGAGGCGGGTCCGCCGGGTTCTCGTGCTGCTGCGGGCATCAGATGCACTCCGCCTGAAGGTCGGGTTCTGGGGCTGACATTTGTTCGGGCTCAAGGCGGCGCAGTTGCGTCCTCTGTCGCCCGATCGGTATGGGTTCAACGTTGTAGGCGGGGCGCGATTGCCCGCCATATGTCCGCCATTGACAGGCCAAGATCGCCGGACCGCTGACTGAACAGCGTGATTA
>JBQTIJ010000358.1:0-5517 GCA_052388255.1 Phycisphaerales bacterium | reverse complement strand
GTGGTGGACCGCGTGCGCAGCGGAAAGGGGGCGTTCGGCTTCAACGCGCTCACCCACGAGTACGGTGACCTCATGAAGATGGGCGTGATCGTGCCGACCAAGGTCGAGCGCGTGGCGCTGCAGAACGCAGCGAGCATCGCCGGCCTTCTGCTCACCACCGATGCAGCCGTGGTCGACCTCAAGGAAAAGAAGGCCAAGGCCCCCGCGGGCGGCGGCATGGACGACATGGACTATTGAACCGCGACCCGCCTTGATTCCCTGATCCCTCCCAGCGGCCCCGGTCACCCGACCGGGGCCGCTTTTGTTCGGACCCTCGCCGAGCACGGCGGCGTCATGGGTACCGTTGAACATGAGCGCCCCGAGCACCGTCCCCACCCCTCCCCCCGGCTTCCCTGCCCACCCTGAGAGAGCCGAACTCGGCGGGCTTTCAACCGCAGAACTCGTCGCCAGGTTCCGGATCGGTGTGGAGCGCTACGACCGCCGCGTGCTCGACCTCAACGATGCCGCTCTCGACACGGCCTTTCGCCCTGAGGCGGGGGTTGGCCGCTGGCCTTGCCGCGTTTTACTCGGGCACATGGCCGATGCGGATCTGGTCTGGAATCACCGCATGCGTCGCGCAGTCGGCGAACTCAATCCGCTCTTTTCGCTCTGGGACGAAGACGCGTTCATCGATGCCAACATCTATGGAACCCCGGACAACGGGGCCCGATACCCCATCGGCGGGTTCATCGCCAGTGTGCATTCGGGGCGGCAGTGGGTCGGCGAGTGGCTCTTGACGCTCACGCCCGCCCAATGGGCCCGCACCGGCATGCACCCAGATCGCGGCGGCATCACACTGCGCACCATGCTGGAACTCACCACGTGGCACCTTGAGCACCATGCCTGGTACCTCAACCTGAAAGTCGCCCGGCTCGTCTGATCCTGTCGTTACTTTTTATCAGGATCCATCATCATCGGCGCGTCGTCAGCCCCATCCTCGCGTGGGTCAAACTTCTGTGCCAGCAGCCACCGCACGGCTTCTCCCAACTGATCCGCAACGAGCAGCGTGTGCCCGTAGTCCTTGACGATCCGCATATCGACCGCTCGGCGTTCCTTCTGGGCGTTCTCAACTGCACCGCGCAGCCGCGAGGGCGGAAAGAGCGGATCGAGCTCGCCGCAATAGATCATGATCGGCGCCGTCCGGGCCTCGACGTTGCGGAACGGGCTCGCCGCCATGCAGACCACCGCTGCCAAGGTCCCTCCTCGGAGCGTGGCCATCGACCCCGCGGCGGACCCGCCCATCGAATGACCGAGCACATAGATCCGCGATGGATCGATGGAGTACCAGTGCTTGACGGCATCGATCACGGCATCAAGGTGCTTGGGGTTGGCTTGCAGCACCGTGGTGGACGGGGTCGCCACGATGAACCCATGCTCATCGGCGAGCCGCTTGATCGCGCCCGCCCCATACCCCTCCATGAACATGCTCTCGTCACCTCCGGCCCCGTGAAGGGCGATGATGAGCGGTGCCGACGGCGCTCCGTCGTTGGCTAGCGCGGGTGGTGCATAGATCCGGCAGGGGATCTCTCTCCCGGGAATGGTGACGCCCACCCACCAGTCGCCCCCTCTTCGGCGGTATGGGTCGCGCTTTGATTCAATCGCCAGCGCTTCCTCCGTCACGGCCTTCGCGTGCTCCAGGGGGTTAATGAGGAACTCGCTTGAGCGCAGCGGGGAGGGGTCCTCCGTCAGCAGTCGCAAGCGAGAGTTGCAGGCATCGATGGCTCGGTTCAGCTCGCCCCCACTGGTCCGGCAGCGCGACAGCCGAGCGATGATCCCGTCGCGGATTGGCGCAAACGGCCCGGGCGCCACGGTCCAGGCGCTGCCGCGTGCCAGCGGTCCGGAGGCATCCTCGACAACCAGTTCATATCGCCCGGGCGGAAGGGACGACCATGCCGGCTCGCTGGCGGCATCCGGACCCACAAGGTCACGGGTCGCCAGGTCAAAGCGAACTTCAAGCTCAGCCGCGGGGTCACGCAGTGCCGTCGGGTCCGCGCTTCTCAGGCGGATCTTCAGGCCGAGCTGTCCCACCCGCGGCTCGCCAAGTTCATCCGGGCGGAGCCGGTACATCGACGTGGCTGAAAGCCGCACGGGCACACCCGAGCCAGCGACAAGCAGCGCGGGCTCGATCCGCACCTTCAGAGACTCGGCGAACCTGCGCGGCACCGACCGGTTGTCCGCTCCACCCGACTCCAGCCGGCCGATCGTCTCGTTGAGAGTGCCGACGGCCGACCCGAAATTGCCACCGAAGAAGGCCATGCTCGCGGTATCGAAGGCCCGGTTGACCTCTTTGGCACGACCCGCCGGAAAGGGATGTGCCGCGCAGGCCCGCTCAAACCGCAGATAGGCGGCAGCAAGCTCGGCCCGCGTCACGCCCGCCCCCGGACCCGCGAGTGCCCGGGCGGGGGGCGTGTCGTCCGCCGGTGCCTGTGCCGCCGCTGCGGGGAGGGACAAGGCGTGGACCGCGGGGAGCAGGAGCCAGACGCCGACATAGAGCGCGGGGTGGGGCTGCATGACCAAGCATACCGGTGGGACCCGGTGCTTGCTGCGGCGGGCCGCTCAGGACTGGCGGACCTTCGCCCATTGCCGCTCCAGCCGCTGAACGGAGATGGGCGACACGGTCCCGAGTTCCTGCGCGAAGAGCGAGACCCGGTATTCCTCGATCATCCAGCGCAGTGTCTCGAGTTCCGCATCGGGCTCCCGCCGCTCGTCGTTCACCACCCGCTGGCGGACGTAGCGGGACCACCAGTGGGCCGCCAGGAGCATGAGTTCCTGATCGCGCGGGGCCGCGGCTGCACCCTTGGCGATCAGTCGGCGGACACGCAGATCGATGGCATTCAAGTAACGCGGATACTCCTCAAGCGCGGCCGGCGGCACCCGCGCGAGGAACCCGCGGAAGACCAGCCGGGCGAGGTGCTCACGCGCATCGGCAACCCCTGGGATGATCGACGGGTTGCGAGCATCTTCGATCGTGCGCAGGGCACGCTGGGCCGTGTCGAGCGTCAGGAGTACCACCCGCCCCGTCTGCGTCATGGCCTCGCCGATGCGCCGCTCACCTTCGAGGAGCCGGGCTTGAAACTCGGCGTGCTGGCGGATCTCCGCACCGTCGCTCATGAACACACGCTCGGCCGTGCGGTCGATCAGTTGGCGGCGCAGGTCGGCTCCGGTGCCAAGGGTGCCAAAGAGCAGAGCCATTCGGTTGAGGTCGGGCAGGGCCCGCACAGCGCGCTCCAGTTCGCGCCGCGCCGCGAGGGTGAAGAGCCGCAGTACGCCGAGGCGGTGTGTCTCGACCGCAGCGCGAGGCGAGGCCATGAGCTTCAGCGAGACCGAATCGCCGTCGTCAACGAGCGTGGGCCGGCCTCTGGCCGTGATGTGCCGATCGGTCACGACGGCCTCCTCCGGCAGGTCGCCGAAATCCCAGGCATGAAGCCCCTCGCGGTTGTACGCCGGGTCGGGGACGCGCGCCATGGCCGCGTCGATCGTGACCGCGAGGGATCGGCGGATGGGGCCAAGGTCCCGCCCCGCGGCCAGTTCGCGCCCGGAGCGATCGACCACCGCGTAGTTCATCCGAAGGTGGTCCGGGAGATCGGTGACGCGGAAGTCCTCCGGCCGGATGGGGACATCCGCGATGCCCGAGAGCACCTGGGCCACGCTCTCCATCAGCGGGGCACGCGACGCTGCGAGTTCCTGGGCACACAGCGCAGCGTACTGGCCCACGGGTACAAAGGCCGTGCGCAGGGCCTTGGGGAGCGTTCGGATCAAGGCGTCGATCTTCTCCACCAACAGGCCGGGCACAAGGTACTCGGCCCGAGTTTCATCGACGCGGTTCAGGGCCTCGACCGGTACCACGGCGGTCACGCCGTCGGCCTCATGCCCCGGCTCGGCTCGATAGCGGAGACCGAGGGTGCTCCCCGCACTCTCAAGGTGATCCGGGAACTGCGCAAGAGCGTCGGCATCGGGTCGCGCGGCCGTGGCATCCTCCTCGGACATGAAGAGGATGCGTGGATGAATCCGCTCGGCCTCTTCGCGCCACTTCTCGAAGGTCTGGCCGCTGTAGACGTCCTTGCCCAGCCGCTGGTCGTAGAACTCGAACCGCTTGATCGGCCCGGCGAGAATGTCCGAGCGCCGAAGTTTGTGCTCCATCATGCGTACCCGAGCGAGCACCTCCGCATTGTGGGCCAGAAACCGGCCGGGGGTTCTCAGCCCGCGGGCATCCTCGCCGTCCACGCCAGTGCCCGCGGCCTGCTCGACCAGTGCATGCTGAATGAAGATGGCGCGGGCCTCTGCCGGGTTCACCGGCCCATAGTGCGCGATGCGCTTGGTTGCCAGTTCCAGTCCGAGGATCGTGACACGTTCATGGGCCAAAACGCGCTGGCTGCTGTCGTCATAGAACGGGTCGCTGTGGACCCTCTTGAGCAAGTGTGCCCCGACCCGTTCCACCCATTCCGGACGGATGCGGGCGCAGCAGCGGGCGTAGAGCCGTGTGGTCCGCACGAGTTCACTCGCCATCGCCCATTTGGGCGCGTTGCGAAAGAGCCCCGAACCCGGGAAGATCGAGAAGCGGCTTGACCGCGCCCCTCGATACTCGAAGTGATCGTGCTTCTCCCCGATGCTCGAGAGCAGCCCGGCCAGGAGCGCGCAGTGAATCTGCTCAAACGTCGGCTCGTTGGCGCCACCCCCCTTCCAGCCGCGGACCGTCGGCGGGCGCTCGCGGGCGCGGCCCGAAGGACGGGCAGAGTCCTGGGGCAAGCCATCGAGCATTTCGGAGAGTTGGCGATGGACATCTTGCCACTCGCGCAGCCGGACATAGGAGAGGTGCTTGGCGGCACACAGCTTGCGCAGCCGGCTGCCACCCATAGCCCGCGCCTGTTCGCCGAACCACTCCCAAAGGCGAAGAAAGGAGAGAAAGTCTGAATCCGGGTCGCGGAAAGGAGCGTGGGCCTCGTCGGCCTGTTGGGCAAGGTCAAAGGGCCGCTCACGCGGGTCTTGAACACTGAGCGCTGCCGCGATGACAAGGACCTCGCGTGCGCAGCCCTCCGCGACCCCCGCGAGAACAATCCGTGCGATCCGCGGGTCCACGGGGAGGCGGGCCATGCTGCGGCCAAGATCCGTGAGGGCCCACTCGCCCGCGCTCGTTTCGCGCACAGCACCAAGTTCGGCGAGCGTGTCGTACCCATCCTGGATCAGTCGCGGGTCGGGCGACTCAAGGAATGGGAACCGTTCCGGCTCACCCAGACCGAGCGCCTTCATCTGCAGGATGACGTTCGCGAGGTTGGTGCGCAGAATCTCGGGCTCAGTGAACGCTGGCGCGGCCGCCAGCAATTCCTCGCTGTAGAGCCGGATGCAGACGCCGGGCCCAAGCCGTCCACATCGCCCGGCTCGCTGCGCTGCGGATGCCTGCGAGATCGGCTCAATGGGGAGGCGCTGCGTCTTGGTGCGCGTGCTGTATCGGCTGAGACGGACCAATCCGGTATCGACCAC
>JBQTIJ010000357.1:0-7472 GCA_052388255.1 Phycisphaerales bacterium | reverse complement strand
TTTCCCTGCCCAAAACCCACTGCCTTGCCACGCAAAGCCCGATCATCCCGTTCCCCAACCCCGGGCCGGGCACCGCCCATACGGTTCTCCAATGGGGAGCGACCGTCGATCCCCGGCCTTGCCCTTTGACGGCACTGTCTCTCCTCCCGCCTGAGCCGACCGCATGCCCGACGGCCGTCCGCGACTCCTGATTCTCAACGGACCGCATGTCCACGCGGGCGATGTCGCCGCGGCTTTGTCGAACCAGTTTGAGGCCGTGCAGAGCGATGCGGAGACGGCGATTGGCCACCTCCGGAGCCACCAGTTCCAAGCCATCCTTGCGGACACGGGGGACTACCTGCCGCTCGAGCGCGAGCTGGTCGGCCAGCAGGCGAGCGTGCTGCTCAACGCGCTCGGGGAGGGCGTCTGCCTTTCGGATGCTGACGGGCGCATCACCTGGTGTAACCAGCGATTCGCGACCTACGACTCCCCGACCAAGGCCCGCATCGGCGCGGTCTGTCGGCAGGCGGCGCGGTGGGTCTCTGAGCGCGACATGGCCACGCTTGCCGGGCCGGATGCGGAGGATGCCCGTCGGGCCCTGAGCCGGCGATATGAAGTGGCGAGCGAGCACAACGAGCGGGCCTTTGAGGTGATGGTCTCACCCGTCTTTACCCCCGGCGACAGCGGCCGGTACGAACCGCCACGCCACGTGGCGGCGGTGGTGTGGGATGTGACGGCCACGCGCCGCCAGCAGGCCAAGCAGGCCGCCATCGATGCCGCGGGCGATGAACTGGTCCGGCTTGATGCGGAACTCATCCGCAAGATGCACACGGGCGATCGCCTCCGCGTGATCGAGGAGAAGATCGTCCGCTACGCCCATGACCTGCTGCACTTTGACCACTTCGCGGTCCGGCTCATCGAGGAGAAGACGGGCAAGCTCGAGCTCGTGATGAGCAAGGGCCTCCCGCCCGCGGCTATGGGCGTCTCCCTCCTCGCGCGGCGCGACGGCAACGGCATCAGCGGCTTTGTCGCGGCGACCGGCAAGTCCTATCTCTGTGCGGACACCAACGCCGACGAGCGCTATGTCATCGGCATCGAGTCCGCCCGCTCATCCCTCACCGTGCCGCTGCGGATGCACGACAAGGTCATCGGGATCTTCAATGTCGAGTCGCAGAAGCCGAGCGCGTTCAACGAGGAAGACCGCCAGTTCGCCGAGAGTTTCGCGACCCATATCGCGCTTGCGCTCCACATGCTCAACCTGCTCGTGGTCGAGCGGGTGGCCACGGGCCAGACCTTGAGCGGCAATGTCGAGGGCGAACTCTCTGAGCCCCTTGACGACATCACCCTCGTGGTCGAGCGGCTTCGGCTGATCACCGTCGATCCCGGGGCGGCCAAGGCCCTTGAGCGCATCGTGGCGGATGTGGACTCGATCCGCAAGCGCGTGAAGGACGTCGCGAGCGGACCGACGGCCGTGCTGGGGGCCGAGAAGGCCCTGACCGACGCCCGCATCGATCCCATCATGGCGGGCAAGCGCGTTCTTGTGGTCGATGACGACCCGCGCATCCGCCAGGTCGTGCGCGACGTCCTCCGTTCGCGCGGCGCGGATGTTGTCATGTGCGAGAATGGCACCGAGGCGCTCCGGGCGCTTCAGGGAACAGGCCAGGCCGGTGGTGGCGGTCCGGGCACCGAGCGCCAGATCGGCACGGGCGGGGGCGGGAGTGCCCCGCGTCCGTTGGATCTGCTCGTCAGCGATATCAAGATGCCGGACATGACCGGCTACGACATCTTCACCGAAGCACGCAAGTACGACCCAACGCTTCCGGTCATCCTCATGACCGGCTTCGGCTATGACCCCAACCACTCGATTGTCCGGGCCTCGCAGGAGGGCCTGCAGTGCACGCTCTTCAAGCCCTTCCAGGCGGAGCGGCTCGTTGAGGAAGTGCACAAGGCACTCGCCAAGCGGGCCTGATGGTCACTGACCGTCGGCGCGGCCCACGGTGTTGGGCTGCGAAGTCGGCACGGTTGCCCCGCCGCCCGCCGCGGCTGTCATCTGTGGCGCGGGCTGAGCCCACGACTGCTGGGCGGGCCGGTTCACCTGCTCGTTCACATCATCCTCGACGCCCTTGAGGCCCTTCTTGAACTCCACGATTCCCTTGCCGAGGGACTTGCCCACCTCCGGCAGGCGACGCCCGAAGAGGAGCAGCATGATCGTCATGATCACCAGCCACTCCATCCAGCCGATGTTGCCGAGGAAACCGAGGGTGAACTGGGGGGATGAGAGCAGCGTGAGCATGGGCACTCCGAAACGGACGCGGACCGCCGGCCGGGAACACGCCCCGGGCCTGCGGGATCATACGGAGCACAACGCCCCTCGGGCTCCCGCAATGCAGCCATGGAGGGCCGGACCGAGTACGAATCTCAACATCCATCAAAGAAGCGGGTGATGAAGTCCGAGAGGTCGTCGCCGTTCACGACGCCGTTGCTGTCGATGTCAAGTTCGGGAGTGTGCGCCCCGGTGAAGTACGCCGTGATGTAGTCATCAAGGTCATCCGGGGTCACCAGCCCGTTGCGGTCAAAGTCCGCGGCACACGACGGCCGGGACCGGATCCCGATCGTGTACCGCGTACACCCGAGGACCGCGGTCCGGGCCCCGATATCAAGGAACGGCAGCGAGCGCTCCCCGATCGTGCCGTCCTGCGACTCAAACCGCACCGGCGAGGCACCGTTGATCGAGAGGTCGAGTTCGATCGAATGAAGGTTCGCCACGGTGCTGTGGCGATACGTCCCCGAACCGGTCAATGTGTTCAACTGGTTCGCGACCGTCCCCAGGAGGTTGACGTTGTCGATGGTGTAGAAGTCAAACACATTTCCGATCGCCACGAGGCGCACCTCGAAGGAGCCGTTGAGCGCGCCCACCAGCGGCCCGATGGCGCACAGGCACGGACCAAGGCAGGGCTCGACCGTCAACGTTGAAAGCGTCTCCAGCACCGATTCAGGGCCGATCTGCCCCGCCACCGGCGCCGCCATCGAGAGCAATCCGAGCACCCCGGTCGCCATCGCTGCTGTTCTGCGCATCATCGAACGAGCCATCGGCCACCTCCGCTTTGCCCCCTTCATCTGCTTCAGCATACCTCGCCCGCTCGGCCCGGCAACAGGCATTCCACCCCATCATCGCTCGCTGCTCAACCCGTACCCAACACGCTGCAGCCCCAGTCGCTCGCACCCCTCGTGCAGCCGCACCACTTCCTGCATCGCCACGCCGGGCCCGGGCCGGATCACCACCTCCACTTTGGTGAGGTCCACGCCTTCGCAGAAGACGCGCAGGGCCTCAAGCACCTCCGCGATCGTCACTTGCGACTTTCGCAGCCCTGACGCCACCACCACACCGCCTTCACCGTTCTCAAGCGTGATCTCGAGCGGGCGGGGACGCAGGTCCGCGGCCGGAGGCACCACGCCCGCACCCGGCGTGGGCGGGGGCGGCGCCTTGCGCGCCACCAGACCTTTCAGAAACCACTCGGGGCCCACGAACGCCGCGCTCGCCATGAAGAAGACGAGCAGCACCATCACCACATCCACCATGGGCGTCATGTTGGGGCCAAAGTGCAGCGAGCGCTGCTGGAGCGCGCTGCGACGCCGGAAGGGCCGCACCGCGCTCACGAGCCACCCCCCGCATTGCGCTCGGTCGCCACGCGCACGCCCGGGATGCCAAGCGCTGCGCAGGCCCGCAACACCGGCTCCACCGCCGAAAAGGGGAGCTCTCGATCACACCGCACATGCACGGGGCGGACCGCCACCGCGCCGAGCCCGGCGGCACTCCCGGCGTCCGTCGCCGTCTCGCGCACGCCCACCCGCTGCGCGATCACCGCCCGAAGCTCCCCCTCGCCCACGACGGCACGGCCATCCACAAACAGCCGCACCGGCCGGCCCGGTTGCTCCGGCCGCGCCACGCTCACGGTGACCGCGCTGGCCGCGGCCTCGCCCCGGCCGAACCCGCTGAAGGGCAGGCGCACATTCCCCGTGTCATTGACGAGTTTGCCGACGATCAAAAAGAAGACGATGAGACACATCACCACGTCGATCAGCGGCGTGACGTTCACGGCCTCAAAGGGCGGCTCATGCTGGCGGGTGATGCGCTTGCGCATTCAGCGGCCCGCCCCCTGACCCGCCTCCGCGCCCCGGGCCATTGGGGCCCGATCCGCATCGATTCCGTCACGGCGGCCACCACCGACGACCACCCTCGCGATCAGTTGCTCGACCAGTTCCGCGCTCACGGTCATCGCGCGCGTACAGAGTTTGTCCACCACTTGGCGGTAGAACCCAAACACCGTCAAGGCCGGAACCGCCAGCATCAGCCCCAGCAGCGTGTGAAACAGGGCCTTGGAGATGCCCTCCGAGAGGGCCGCCGGGTTGGCTTGACCGCCCGCTGCACCGAGCGCGGCGAAGGCCTTCACCATTCCCCAGACTGTTCCCGCCAGGCCGAGGAGCGGCCCCAGATTTCCGATGACGTTCAGCGGCTCGATCCGCCGGAACCACGCCGCGGACTGCTCGCTCGCCGCCAGTTCCGCCGCGTCGCGCACAGCGTGGGCATCATGGCGCGGGGCCGCGAGCGCCGCACGCAGAACACCGCTGGTGAAGCCGGGGTCACGCTCGACGAACGATTCGAGTTCCTCAAACCGCCCACCCTCGATCATCTCCCGCGCCCGCGCCACCGACGGACCCGGCAGCACGTTGGCCGACCGGATCTCGATCACGCATCGGACGATCACCGCTCCCGCCACCACCGAGCCCACAACCAGCAGCACGGTGAAGGCGTCGAACGACTGCGCGAAGAGGTCTTGGATCGACGTACCCGCTGGGGCGGCCGTCGCTGCGGAAGTCAAAAGTACATCCATGGACGATCGTACGGACCGCAAGGCCGGGATGCGACACCACGCCGCTGCATCACTCCGCCGGGCCGCCCCGATCAGCCATCAGTTCCTCGATCCGTCGCAGAATCCGGCCCGCGAGGAGGTCGTCCTGATCGATCACCGTGTCATACGTCGGCTCAAGCCCGGCGGCGGCGAGGGCCGGGTCGCTCGAATAGCTCGAGAGGTTGATCGCTGTCGGCTCCACCCGCCACCCCGGCCGCTGGCGACGGAGCAGGTCCACCGTCACAGTGAGCACGACCGGGGAAGGCGTTTCGAGCAGATCGTCGTCAGGATCGAGCCCGGCGCGGCCGCCTGAACCTGCCCGCCGGAAACGCACCGTCACGGCCCGTGCCTGCCGATGCATGGTGTCCTCGATCTCGGCCCTTGTCGTTGATTGCTGACCATCCCATGGTGTGGCGATGCCCCCGGCGCTCCTGGGCCGGGTTGAGATGACACCGGCACGGGCATCCTGTCGCTCGATGGCGAAGCTGTTCTCGCGCAGCACGGCCCGGGCCGCCTCAAAGGCCGCGGCGTAATCGCCCGGGGCGACCTCGAGGGCCGACCCGCCCCGGGAGGCGCACCCGCCCGCGGCCAACACCATCAGCAGCACCGCCGCAATCGCTCGCACCATGAGCGATGCTATTCCCATCACTTCAATCGCTCGGCAAGGCCGGGCCACATCCGGGCCGCCTCCGCATCAATGAGGGCCCGGTGCCGTTCATGGCGGGCGTTTCGCGCAAGGGCCATGGCCGTTGCCGCCACGCGCGTCTTCGCTGGGGTGGCGCTCAGAATCTCAAACGCCTCGTCCACCCGGCCCGCCTCCAGCAGGGCCACATGGAGGCGCGGGACCTCGATCCCGATCAGGAAGTCCACGAACGCTCTGTAACCGGCGAGATCCTGCTCGGTCGGGCTGCGCGGGAGCTTGGCCTCGCGCCGTCGCTCGAGCGACTCGATGTAGCGGGCCGGCTCGTTGCTCTGCGGTAGTTTCAGCGGGTCCGCCCAGTTTGCCCGGGGGAGCAGGAGCTCAAGCCCCGCGCGCTCGCCGGGTGGAATCATCAGCGCGCCGTCAGCGTCGCTCAGGGCACTGTCCAGAAAGTCCAGCGGTTCAAGCTGCGCGCCCGCCGCCCGAGAGAGCATGAGATATTCGAACAGCCCCGGCTGCTCCGCCCAGGGCAGCCGCGCCGCTGCCTCAAGGTGCATCCGTCCAAACCGCGTCTTCGCCGGCGCGTGGGTTTGTGCAAGGTCGTGCATCTCCTTGGTCACGGTCCAAAGGACCATGGGTGCAGCGCAGGGTGAGAAACTCGCCGCTCGTTCCCACAAAGCGGTGTAGAGACCAGTGGCCAGCCCATAGTCCTTGGCGTCGACCGCGCTCCGCGCCTGTTCGAGCATCGCCAGCGGGTCCTCGGCCGCTCCCGCCCCCCCTGTCCCCGGCGGGCACGCCTTGACGCCCTCATCGGCCACAGCCGCGAAGGCCGCTGGCACGGGCTGGGGAGGGATCGGGTTGAGCGCCAAGTGCCGCGAAAGGAACCCCGGATCCGCGGGCTGGCCGTTTTGCAGCGTCCACTCGAGTTTCATCAAGAGCCGGATGGAGGCGTTTTGATCACCCTCGGCCCGCTTGGGCACCTCGCGCGGCACGGCCCGCAGGCGCGATGTACTCCCTTTCGCCGCGCTCCCAAAGAGCCGCACCTTCCGCCCATCGCGGAAGACCAGCGGCGTCTCGGGTTCGGTCGGCGCCAGCGACCACTCAATCAACCGCCGGATCGTCTCCCGATCGGTGACGTTCACCACGATGGCATGCAGGTCCACCCACGCCCGCAGGGCCGGGTTGTTGAAAACCGCCTCGTTCTTCTTGGCCCGCGCTGTATCCGGGCTCACCATCACGATGAGCAGCCGCCCCTTGTTCACCGACTCCTTCAGCGCATCGGCGAGCGGCAGCGCCGAGACCGGGCTCATCTTTCCGCCTGGGTGCATGCCCATGGCATGTCCGCGCGAAGCGAGCCCTGCGATCACGAGCAGCACCACCAAGACCACGTTCAGGCGGGGAATGGGCATCCTGCATTGTTCGCGTCCTCAGGCCTTCTCAGGCGCGACGTTCGGCCGGGACGACCACCGGGGCGGGCAGAGCCACGCCGGGCCCGGTCGCCGGCCCCGTGGCCGGGCCGCTCGCAGGGGCGGGCAACGCGCTCGCGGTAGTGGGCGGGTTGGCAAGGCCGGTCTGTGTGAGCGGGCCGGTCGACCGCATCGGGATCGGCGCGGTCTCCGGGGAGGCGACGCGCTGATGATGGATTGCTGAGAGCGCTCGCGCCACCGCATCAACCACCGCCGCCACGTCGCGCAGGGTGAGTTCGCAGTGGTCAAACTGCCCGTCCATCAGGCGCTTGTGCGCGATGGCTCGTACCAGCGATTCGATCCTCGTCGGCGAGGGGTCGGGGAGCGTCCGCGTTGCGCTCTCGGCGGCGTCGCAGATCATCAGGATGGCCGCCTCGCGCGTGCGCGGGCGCGGGCCGGCGTAGCGATACTCAACCTCCGCCGGGGGCTCCACGCGCGCTCCCGCCGCGGCTTGCCCTTCCGCCGCCTTGCGGGCGC
>JBQTIJ010000356.1:0-2430 GCA_052388255.1 Phycisphaerales bacterium | reverse complement strand
AGACCCGAATGGGTACGGGCAAAGCCGAGGTCGAGTACTGGGCGGCCCGCGTGAAGCCCGGCACCATGCTCTTTGAGATTGCGGGTGTGTCGGAGGCGGAGGCGAAAAAGGCCATGGTCCGCGTGGCGATGAAGATGCCGGTGCGTTGCCGGATGGTCGGTCGCCGGGTGGCGGTCTGATTTGAGGAACGGGCGGGCGTGCGGTTTTCAGGGTGATCGACCAAAGCATTTGTGAGGTTCTCATGGCCGGCAAGACAGAGAAAGCCAAGCAGACCGAGATCCGGAAACTGAGCGACGAGCAGATCGTCGCGGAGATCGGTGACCTGCGTTCCAAGCTCTACACACTGCGGACGCAGACCGCGACCGAAAAGGTCGAGGACCTGTCGCAGTTCAAGAAGATGCGGCGCACGATCGCGCGGCTGCTCACCGAGCAGTCCACGCGGCGGCATGCCAAGTCCCCGGTCCGCGAGGCCAAGGCCGCGCCCGTGAAGGTGGTGGCCCCCCGGGCCCGCGCCAAGTCGGGGGCTGGGGCAGCGGCCGCGACCAAGACCAAGAAGCCGACCCGGGCCAAGGCCCCGGCGAAGAAGGCCTGAGCGAACCAACGACGGGCGCCCGCGGGGGCGGAAGATTGATCGACGCGAACGAACCGAGGCAGCGAGCACGAGTCCATGAGCACCACCGCCAACACCAATGCACCGGCCAAGAAGACCACCGCGACGCGCGTCGGCCTTGTCGAGAGCGACAAGCGCACCAAGACCCGCAAGGTGGTCGTGGCGAACCTCCTGACCCACCCCAAGTACGGCAAGATCATGCGTTCCCGCACGGTCCTGCATGTGCACGACGAGAAGAACGAGTCCGTCCTCGGTGACCTGGTGGAAGTGGCCGAGTGCCGCCCGATCAGCAAGACCAAGCGCTGGACCCTGGTGCGCATCGTGCAGAAGGGTGCGAGCATGAAGTTCGTGGGGATCGAGGCCCCCGGCAAGGACAAGAAGGACTGATCCCGACCCTGACTCGTAGGGCCAGCCAAGCACGACGGACGACCGACCGACCGAGGACGACCAATGCTGCAACAAGAAACACGGTGTGAAGTCGCGGACAACAGCGGGGCGAAGATCGCCTACGTGATCCGCGTGTACGGCGGGTCGACCGCGACGGGCAAGTTCACGCGCCGCATCGCGGGCGTGGGCGACCGGGTGTTCGTTTCGATCAAGAAGGCCCTCCCCGGGGCGGACGTCAAGGCCGGCGACATGAGCAAGGCCGTGGTGGTCCGCACCACCAAGGCGACGCGCCGGGCCGATGGCTCCTATGTCAAGTTTGATGCCAACGCGGTGGTGCTGATTCAGGACGACGGCAACCCCAAGGGCACGCGCATCTTCGGGCCGGTGGCCCGCGAACTGCGCGACAGGAACTACATGAAGATTGTGTCCCTCGCTCCGGAGGTGGTCTGATATGGCACGGCACATTCGCACCGGCGATCTCGTCATGGTCACTTCCGGCTCGCACCGGGGCAAGACGGGGCGCATCAAAGAGGTCCTCATCAAGCGCGATCGCGTGATCGTGGAGGGTCTCAACATCGTCACCAAGCACCAGCGCGCCAGCCGCAATCAGCAGCAGGGCACCAAGTTCACCAAGGAGGCGGGGATCCACATCTCCAACGTCAGCCCCGTGGTGGATGGCAAGCCCACCCGCGTCCGCTTCAAGGTGAAGGCCGACGGCAGCAAGGTCCGCATCGCGGCCCGCACCAACGCGGAACTGCCGGTCCCCGGCAACCGCACCATCGCTCCCGCCACCAAGAAGTAAACCGCTCCGCGCTCTCTCCGCCTTCCCCACCGCACCCAACGCTCCCCGAGGTCTGAACCATGTCCGAGAAAGAAGCCAAGAAGGAACACCCCAAGGGTGAGAAGCCGGCCGGCGCCAAGGGCGGCAAGCCCAAGGTGAAGCATGCCCAGATGGAGACCGAGGGCGGGGCCAGCGGCCCGCGCACCCCGCCGCGCCTGCATGTCCGCTACAAGGAGCAGGTCGCTCCCCAGCTTGGCGAGAAGTTCACCCTCAAGAACCCCATGCAGCGCCCCAAGCTCACGAGCATCGTGCTCAACGTGAACATGGGCCGGCATCTTGAGAACAACAAGCTCCCCGCGAACGTCAAGGGCACCGTGCTCGAGACCATCCTGAAGGTCACCGGCCAGAAGCCCGTGCTCATCAAGGCCAAGAAGAGCGTCTCGAACTTCAAGGTCCGCGAGGGTGCCGAGACGTCCTACATGGTCACGCTCCGGCGCGACCGCATGTGGCACTTCCTCGATCGGTTCATCAACCTCGCCTGCCCCCGTATCAAGGACTTCCGCGGGCTGAAGGACAAGGCCTTCGATCGTCAGGGCAACTACTCCTGCGGCCTGACCGAGCAGGGCGTCTTCCCCGAGATCAACATGGCCGA
>JBQTIJ010000355.1:0-4022 GCA_052388255.1 Phycisphaerales bacterium | reverse complement strand
CGGCGCTGGTAGTTCTGAAAGTCCGCGAGGGCCAGTTTGTGCGCATGCTGGGCTTCGTCGCGCTCGCGGATCAATCGCTCGCGCTCTTCACCCAGGGCGGTCACCTGGCTTTGGAGTTCGTCGAGGGCTTGGGCCGTCTGGTCGGGATCGACCTCGCCGGTGGGGCCGTGGCCCGCGCCGGTATCGGCCGGCGGAGGGGTCGCCCCGGTGGGCGGCTGCTGCTCATCCTTTTTCTTGCCAAAGGGGTACATGGTGTTCTCGCGATCGGCTGGTCAGCCCCCGAGCACGTCCTTGAACTTCTTCCAGAAACCGGCCGACTCGGGCATGACCGACTCGTTCTCTGTCGCGGCAAAGTCACGGAGGAGTTTTTCCTGGTCCTTGTTGAGCCGCTTGGGGATCTCAACCCTGACCACGACGAGCATGTCGCCCCGGCGGCCGGAGCGCAGGTCCGGAAGCCCCTGTGAGTCGAGCCGGAACTTCGCCCCGTGCTGGGTGCCGCGCGGGATCGTGAGCACGGCCCGCTTGCCGTCGATGGTCGGGACCTCCACATCCGCGCCGAGGGCCGCGCGTGTGAACGAGAGGGGCATGTGCAGAATCAGGTGGTTCTCTTCGCGCTCGAAGGTCGAGTGGTCGGCCACGCGGATCACGACATGAAGGTCGCCCCGCACACCCGCACCTGACGGGGAATCCTCCGGCGTGGGTGGCTCGCCCTCGCCCTTGACGCGGACGGCCTGACCGTCGCTCACACCCGGGGGGACCCGGACCGAGATGGTGCGGGCCCGGGCAACGCGGCCCTTGCCGCGGCAATCCGGGCAGAACTCCTTGACGACCTGGCCGCGCCCGCCGCACGCGGGGCAGGGCCCGACCATTCGGAACATGCCACCAAGGCCGGTTTGCTGCACCTTGCCCTGGCCTCCGCAGGTGGAGCATTGCACGGGCTTGCTCCCGGGTTTGGCGCCCGAGCCGGTGCATTTCTCGCAGATATCCAGACGAGTGAACTCGACATCACGCTCGCAACCCGTGAAGACATCCTCGAGCGAGACCTGAACCTCGGTCTGAAGATCAAAGCCCCGGGCCGGGCCGCGGCGCTGGTTCCGGCCACCACCGCCGAAGGGGTTGCCCCCTCCGCCGAAAATGTCGTTGAACATCGAGAAGATGTCGTCGGCGTTCATCCGCGAGAAGTCGTGGGGGGCGGGACCGCCGCCGCCCTTGAGACCCTCGTGGCCGTACTGGTCGTAGACCTGGCGCTTCTGATCGTCGGAGAGGACCTCGTACGCCGCGGCGGCTTCCTTGAAGCTCTTCTCGGCCGCTGCATCGCCGGGGTTGCGATCGGGGTGGTGCTTCATGGCCAGCCGGCGGTACGCGCGCTTGATTTCCTCGGCGTCGGCGGATTTGCCGACCCCAAGAACCTCGTAGTAGTCGCGCTGCGCGGCGGGCATGGTGAGGTGGCCGTTGGCGGGCCCGGGCTCAGGCGACAGCGCCGGCGACGGGTTCCGCCTTGTCCTTGAGTTCGCAGATCATGACGCTGGTGGTGAGCATCAGACCGGCAACGCTGGCGGCGTTGACGAGCGCGGTCTTGGGGACGCTCGCGGCATCGATGATGCCCATCTTGACGAGGTCGCCGTATTCGCTGCTCTGCGCGTTGTAGCCGAAGGCGCCCGACCCCTCCTTGACCTTGGCGACCACGATGTCGCCGTCGGAACCGGCGTTGACCGCGATCTGGCGGGCGCAGGACTCGACGGCATGGGAGACGATCTCGAAGCCGAGCTTCTCATCGCCCTTGGCCTTGCCCATGGCCTTCTCGATGGCGGGCTGGGTGCGGATGAGGGCGACGCCGCCGCCGGGGACATAACCGTTCTTGGCGGCGTGGCGGGTCGAGTGCAGCGCGTCGTCCACGGCGTCCTTGCGGGTCTTCATGGCGATCTCGGTCGCACCGCCGACGTTGATGATGGCAACGCCGCCGGTGAGCTTGGCGAGGCGCTCCATGAACTTCTCACGGTCGTAGTCGCTGGTGCTCTTATCGTGCTGGGCCTTGATCTGGTCGGCGCGGCCCTCGATATCACCCTTCTTGCCTGCACCCTCGATGACCGTTGTCTCGTCCTTGGTCACGACGATCTTCTTGGCCCGGCCGAGTTCGCCGAGTTCGATCGATTCGAGCGAACGGCCGAGGTCCTCGGCGAAGAACGTCCCGCCCGTGAGCACCGCGATGTCGCCGAGCATGGCCTTGCGACGGTCGCCGAAGCCCGGGGCCTTGACGGCGCAGATCTTGAGCACGCCGCGGAGGCGGTTGACGACGAGCGCGGCCAAGGCCTCGCTCTCGACCTCTTCGGCGATGACGAGCAGGGGCTTGCCGGTGGTGGCGATCTTGTTCAGGAAGGGGAGGAAGTCGGCGAGGTTGGCGATCTTCTTCTCGTAGATGAGGACATAGCAATCCTCAAGCACGCACTCGGCGGTCTTGGCGTCGGTCATGAAGTAGGGGGAGATGTATCCCTTGTCGAAGGCCATGCCCTCAACATAGTCGAGCGTGGTCTCTGCGCCCTTGCCCTCTTCGACCTCGACCACGCCTTCAGCGCCCACCTTATCGATGGCCTCGGCGATGAGTGCGCCGATCTGGGCATCGTGGCTGGCCGAGACGGTCGCGACCTTGGTGTAATCCGCCCGGCCCTTGCACTTGACCGCCATGGCGTCGATCGCATCGGCGGCGGCGGCGGCGGCCTTGTTGATGCCGCGCTGCAGGAGGACGGGGTTGGCCCCCGCCGCGACGTGGCGCAGGCCCTCAAGGAAGATCGCCTCGGCGAGGACAGTGGCGGCGGTGGTGCCGTCGCCGGCTTGGTCGTTGGTCTTCTTAGCGACCTCGGTGACCATCTTGGCGCCCATGCTCTCGAAGGGCTCGGGGAGCGTGATCTCCTTGGAGACCGAGACGCCGTCGTTGGAGACCGAGGGGCTTCCGTAGGACTTCTGGAGGAGCACGTGCCGGGCCGAGGGGCCCATCGTGATCTTGACGGCACGGGCAAGACGCTGCACGCCCTTCTTCATCTCGAGGAGCGCGGCGTCGTTGAAGATCAACTGCTTGGTGGCCATGGGGAGTACTCGTCTATTCGGCGGTGCGCCGGACCGGGGGAATGCGGAAGGGGGAACGTCAGGCAGACATGGAACACTGGATCACGCGGCTCGGCGCGCCGGGGACGGAGCACAGAGCACGGGAGGCGAGTAGGAGGGGCGGCCGGTGTGGCCGGTCGCGCGTCTGGGTCAGGGATCAACCCTCGAGAACACCAAGGAGCTCGCTCTCCTTGATGATGAGCATCTTCTCATTCTTGAGTTCAACCTCGCTGCCGGCGTACTTGCCGTAGACGACGGTCGAGCCGACCTTGACCGACATCTCGGCCCGCTTGCCATTGTCAAGCCGCTTGCCGGGGCCGACGGCGACAACTTTGCCGCGCACGGGCTTCTCCTTGGCGGACTCGGGCAGGAAGATCCCCGAGGCGGTCTTGGTCTCGGCTTCGATGGGCTTGACGAGCACGCGGTCTTCGAGGGGCTTGATCGACATGGCAGTCTCCGTTGAGAAGGGACAGGGTTGGAGGAGCGAAACGCCGCGGACCCGCGGCTACTTGACAGCAGCCGCCGAGGCGGCGACGGGGGTGGAACGCGCCGCTTTGCGAGCGACGATGAACTCATACACGATGGGAAGGATCGAAACCACAATGATGCCGAGGACGACAATCTCAAAGTTCTTCTTGACCCAGGGGATGTTGCCAAAGAAGTGGCCGGCGAGAACGCAGCCAAAGACCCAGGCGAAGGCACCGACGATGTTGTACACCACGAAGCGGCTGTAGTTCATGGCCCCGGCACCGGCCACGAAGGGAACGAAGGTGCGCACGATGGGGACGAAGCGGGCGAGTACTACAGCCTTGCCGCCGTACTTGTCGTAGAAAGCGTGGGCCCGGTCGAGGTGCTTCCGGCTGAGGACCTTGCCCCAGAACCCGCCGCCCTCGCCGCGGAAGACCCGGGGGCCGACGTACCGG
>JBQTIJ010000354.1:0-8788 GCA_052388255.1 Phycisphaerales bacterium | reverse complement strand
GTGTTGCAGACGGCGATCCCGCGCTCGGTGGCGGCGGGGAGGTCGATGTTGTCATACCCCGCTCCGGCCCGGATGACGCCCTTGAGCGCGGGCGACGCTTCGAGGGCTGCGCGGGGCGTCTTGCTCGAACGCACGATGAGCACCTGCGGGCCATGCTCCTTGATCGCACCGGCGAGGTTCGTGGCCCCCGCCTCGGGCAGGTTGGTCACCGCGCAGCCGAGGGCCTTGAGCCCCTCAAGGCCGACCTTCTCGAACTTGTCCGCCACAAGCACATTGATCGCCATGGGCGATCGTACCGGGGCTGCGCGGGCTCATTCAGGCACGGCGGCATACCGGCCGGACTGCAGGCCGTTCAGGAGTTGGCGGGCCTGATCCTGGCGCGGGTTCCGCTCCAGAGCAGCCACCAGCGAGGTCTTGGCGCCGTCGAGGTTGTTCTGCTGGATCTGGATCATGCCGAGCATGAGCAAGGGGGTGTCGTCGGTCGGGCTGATCTTGGCGGCGCGTTCAAGCGAGGCGATGGCACCGGTCAGGTCACCCTCCGCCCGCAACGCGGTGGCGCGGAGGATGAACCCCTCGCTGCGTTCGGGGGCCATAGCGATGGTGCGTAGCGCGATCTGGCGGACCCGCGGCCAATCCTGCATCCGGCAGCAGACCTGCCCGAGCAGAATCCACGAGGCGGTGTCCTTGCCGCCCGCCTCCTCGGCCGTGAGCGTGCTGAGCAGACTGCGGGCCTCGGCGAGGCGGTCAAGCTGGAAGAGGCAGCGGGCCCGCTCCTGTTGGAGGTCCCGACGGTTCTCGTTGCCCTTGGCCTTGAGGGCCTGCGTGATGTTGAACTCAGCGTCGGCAAAGCGACCCGCGGCCACCTGGGCCCGGATGAGATCGTCGATCACCGTGGCATCATCGGGCGCCAGCAGGCGTGCTTCGTGGAAGTGCTCGCAGGCCTTGGCGTGATTGCCACGGAGCATGGCGAGCTGGCCCTGGGACTGGCGGATGGCGCTGTTGTGGGCGAGTGACTCACCCTGCCGGGCGAGCAGGGTCTCGGCCTCATCGAGGCGGCCAAGGGCGACGAGCATCTCGCTCGTGGCCACCACATACTGCGGGTTGCCGGGTTCAAGCTCGCGGGCCCGCTGGAAGCGCGCCAGCGCCTGCTCGGGCTGGCTGAAGCGCTCGTGCACAATGCCGAGGTAGTACTGCGCCTCAACCAGCTCGTTATCGATCTTCTCGGCCTGCAGCAGCGAAGCGCGGGACTCTTCAAGCGACGACTGTTCGAGCAGGATGCGACCACGGAGGACGAACGCCTTGGCGTTCTCGGGGGCCTGCGAGATCGACTTGTCCACGCTCTTGAGGGCCTTGGCCAGCTCGCCGGCCATGAACTGCTCTTGAGCCATCTGCATGTCCACCGCGGCCTTCATGAGCTCCATCTTGGCCTTGGCCGCGCTCATGTGCTCTTTGTTGGTCTGGCTCTGGCCGAGTGAGCCGCACCCGCCTGCGAGCCCACAGAGGAGCAGGGCGGTGCCGAGGGCGATGGGAAAACGGCGGCAGGAAAGCAGCATGGCGGGACTCCCTTTCAAGGTCGGACAGTCGGGCGGCGGACGTTCTCTCTCCACCAGCGGGCCGGATATTGAACAATGCGCGGCAGGCGGTCTCCCGCGTGCCGGGCAGGGAGTGTCGTGTTACTTGTTCTGCTCGCCGCTTGCGTTCTCGTCCACGTTGGTGACGACGGGCGCGACAGGCAGGGGATTCTGCGGTGCGTTCTTGGCCCGCGCCATCGGCTGGGCCTTGGGGTTCATGAAGAAGCTGAAGATCGACCACCCGGGACCGCTCGCCGCCGCCTGGGCTGGCGCGGGGTTGCCGGGGTTCAGGCCGAGGTTCGTGGAATCGAGCGACAAGGGCTGGGCCGGGGTGAACGGGTTGAGGACCGAGGCCTGCTCGACCGGCTGACCGGATGGCGCGGGCTGGAGGCCGAACGCCCCGGGGACGTGTGCGAAGATGTTGGCGAAGATGTTGGGGTCAAACTCGCCAGCGAGAGCGGGATCGATGGGGGACGGCAGCGTGCTGGCGGCGGGCTCTGCAGCCACGACGATCGGTTCGGCCACCGGCGCGAGCGTGGGCTCGGGCTCGAAGTTGACGATCCCGGCGCTCAGGGACCCGGGCTGCCCGTTCGTCTCACCCTGGTGCGCGCCGCTGGCTGCAGGTTCGACCGGCATCTTCGGGAAGTCGACCGACCCCTCAGGGACGAGGTTCGGGGCGTTCTCCATCGGCATGATGCGTTCGAGGTGCTTGCGCATCTCGCCATGGACCGCGCTCTCCATGATGGCGCGGTCGGGCCACTGCTCGCGAAGCGAGGTGATCCGATCGCGGACGGCGATCGCGTCCTGCTGGCGCGGGTTGAGCGAGAGCGAGCGGTTCAGCAGCCAGAGAGCGCGGTTGCTGTCCCCGGCCCGTGCCGCTTCCTCGGCCTCGACGTTCAACGAGCTCGTCATCTTCTCGCGGCTCCAGGGCAGGGTGCCCTGCCGCTGGCCCGCCCGCAGGCGTTCGATGTCCTTCTGCACGTCCACGCCCGCCATCGCCATCGCCGTGTCGTTCACGATGGAGGGACGGATGAGGAAGATGAGTTCGCGCCGGGCTGTCCGGTCGTCATGGCCACGGAAGGCGGCCCCGATGATGGGGATGTCGCCGAGCACGGGCACCTGGCGGCGCTGCGCGAAGGTGTCTTCGACGAAGAGCCCGCCGAGGACGATGGTCGAGCCATCCTTGACGATCACGTTGGTCACGATTTCCTGGGTCGTCTCGTCGGGAATGCTGACGATGCCGCCCTGGCCGTTGCCCGCGTCACGGATGGTCGCGCTCGAGACCTGCGGCTTGAGTTCCATGCGGATCTCGGTGCCGTCGCGCGAGACAAAGGGCCGGAAGTAGAGCTGAGTGCCGGTGTCGAGGAACTCGACGGTCTGCGTGGTGCTCGTCTCGGTCGCCGTGGTGTTCAGGTAGCCGACGCGCTGACCGACGAGGACGCGCGAGGGCTGACGGTTCAGGGCCAACAGCTTGGGATTGCTCAGGACCGTCGTATCGGAGACATCATCGAGCAGGCGGGCGAAGACCGCGGCGAAGTCCGAGACGACGCCGACCTTGAAGGTCGCCTTGCCGTCCTGGGTGTTGCCCGCGGTGCTGCCGATGGCTTGGCCGCCGTTGTCCGGGGGCGAGAAGCCGCCGGTGGCGCCGGTGCCGCCCCGGATGATCGAGTCGGCCGCGCGGCGCGGGCCGCCGATGTTGGTGAAGTCGGTGAACTTGAGGTCGCCGATGATCGAGAAGTCGACGCCGAAGGCGTTCTCCTCGTTGAGTTTGGTCTCAAGGATGGTCGCCTCAACGAGAACCTGCGCGGGGCGGGTGTCGAGTTCGAGAAGGAGCTTCTCGATCTGCGCGATGTTCTCCTCCTGGTCGAAGACGGCGAGCGCATCACCAAGGGCGTAGTCGTTCTTGCCCGTGGGCGTGTTCTCCGGGATGACGAAGTTCTCTGTCTTGGCGGTGGTCTTGATCTCGCCCCCCTGGCTGAGCATGGGCTTGACGAACTCTGCCGCGTCCGTCGCGTTCAGGTACGAAAGGCGGATGATCTTGACCACGCGGCGCGAGCGCGACTTCTCGATCTCGCGCTGCTCCTCGAGGGTGCGCACGTAGATGAAGTTGCCCTTCTTTTCGTAGATGAACCCGTTGACATTCAGGATGGCGTCAAGGGCCTCGTCAAAGGTCACGTTGTAGAGGTCGGCCGAGACCTTCCCCTGCACGTTGCGCGACAGAATGATGTTCCGCTGGCTCTGGATCGAGAGCAGTTCCATCACGTTGCCGATCGACTCATCCTTCACGTGGATGTCCACGGTCATGTGCTCGCTGACGGCGACCTTGGGCTTCTCGGTCTGGGCCTTGGCATCGGGCTTGGCCCCGTTCTGGGCGAGGACGCTGGCGCCCATGCCGAGCGTGGCGATCATCGCCGCCGCGGGGAGAAGGCCGGCGTTCTGGATGAGCATCTTGGGTGTGCGGGTCTGGCGCATGTTCTGGTCCTCCGTTGAGGGCGTGGCTCGGGGCGGTTTTCGGGCGAGAACCGACCGCGCAGACCGCATCCCCCCAAGGGGCGGTCCGCCGGGCGCGAGCGATCCGACCCGAGAACGGCACGGACGCTGCCAAGATGTGTCGTCATGAACGGATAGGGACTTTGGGAAGCTAAGAAAGAAACCAGCCCTCTCCGCCCGTCGGCCCGGATTCAAACGAATAACGCGGGGTCGTTGTGGTCGAGTCGGGCCCAATCGGGCCCAAGTTGGGCCGGTCGAGGCGCGGTCCCCGCGACAACCGCTCGCGTCATGGCCAGTTCAGCGGCTCGGGCGAGATCTCCGGCTCGCCCGGCCCGATGGTCTGTACCACCACCCCGGGGGGGAGCGCCTTGAGAAACTGCCGCCCATAGCGGGCCGTCACGATGCGCGGATCAAGCACGACCACCCGGCCGGTGTCCGTGGCGCTCCGAATCAAACGCCCGAACCCCTGCTTGAAGCGCAGCACGGCCCGGGGCAGTGCATCCTCGGCGAAGGGATTGCCCCCCGCGGCACGGATTCGCTCCCCTCTCGCCTCCACCAGGGGTCGATCGGGCGGATCAAAGGGGAGCTTGGTGATGATCACATTGCGCAGAGCGCTCCCCTTGACATCGACTCCCTGCCAGAAGCTCGCGGCCCCGAGCAGAACACCCCGATCACTCGCGCGGAACCGCTCAAGGATCGCGCCCGGCGCTCCATCCCGGCCCTGCGCCAGCATCGGCATGCGCCGGCGCATCAGCGTGGGCTCGAGGATCGCGCCCACGGCATTGAGCGTGGCGAAAGAGGTGAAGAGCACAAACGCGCCCCCGTCGGTCTCGATCACATGGTGCAGGATGCGCTCGGCGAGGGCCTGCTCATAGCCCCGCCCGGCCCCGCCTATGCCCGAGGGCCCATCTGCATCGCGCGGGCCGGTGACGGGCGCTGCCAGAAGATCGACAAAGAACGCGGTCTGCCGGGCGTGATCAAACGGGCTTCCGAGTTCGAGGGTCCGGGCATCGTCGCAACCGAGTCGGGAGGAGAGGAACGCAAACCCCGGCGAGCTGGCAAGCCGATCCGTCGCCGTGGCCGCCTTCGCCGGGCTCTCCACCTCAGGGGAGCCCTTTCTGTTCGAGGTCGCGAGCGTGGCCGAGGTCAGCACGATTCCGTGCGGGCGGGCGAAGAGGTGCGTCCGCAGAAGGGGGGCGACCTCAACGGGCGAGCATGCGAGGCGCGGGCGCGGTGCTGCCCGGGCCCGAAGCCCTGGCCCGGCGCGATGCTCGCTCTCGAACCCCTCCACCCAGTAGACATACCCCTCGCGCTGTTGGCCGACGAGCACGTCCGCATCGAAGGCCATGGCCTTTGCGCGGACGGCGTAGGCGTTGAGTTCAAACTGATCGGGCTCGCCATCGACCTCCTGCTTGAGCGCGCTCAAGCGGGCCGCAAGCGCGGTTAGCGCGGCCGAGAGGTGGTTGTCGATCATGTTCTTCTCAGGGACCCGACCGCTCGGCAATCGCCCGGAGCGGTGAAGCTGGTTGAGCTGCTCGAAGAAGGCCTTCGACGTGTCTGCCGTCTCCAGCACCGCCTTCACCGTCACATCGAGCGCCTCCTTGCGCCGGACAGTCAGGTCGAGCTGGGCGAGATAGCCGCGCTGGGTACGCGGGTGGTAAAGCACGCTGAGAAAGTGCTCCACTCGCGACTCGGTGAGGCCGAGGCCGAAGTGGTCGCAGGCGACATCCTCGACCATGTGGGCCTCATCGAGAATCACATGGTCATACGCACCAAGAAACCCCGCACCGGTCTGCGGAGTGCCGTCCTTGGCGAGCGGGTCGCTCTCGCGCGTGTTGTAGACGCGCATGGCAAGGTCGGCGAAGAAGACGGCGTGGTTGCAGATGAGCAGATTGGCCTGCTCCATATGGCGGCGTGACTGCTGGTAGAAGCACTCCTCATACCGCGGACACTTGCGCCCCATGCAGTTGTCGCTGTCGCTCTGCACCCGGTCCCAGATGCCTTGCCGCTCGACCGGCGGCAGCGTGCTCAGCGTGCCGTCGTTGGTCTCAAGGGCCCAGTCTTCGATCACATGCAGGGATCGCCGGGCTGCCTCGTCAGGAAAGAGCCGCTCCTGGCGCTTGGAGGCCATCTCAAGGCGACGGATCGAGACATAGTTCCCCCGCCCCTTCACGAGCGCGGGCACGATGCGCGTGCGGGTCGCCGCGTCAAGCCCCCAGTCGTCGAGGGTGCTGAGCAGGAAAGGCACATCCTTCTTGATGAGTTGTTCCTGCAGCGCGATCGTGTTGGTCGCCACCACCACCCGCTCGCCGGAAGTCGCGCACCGCAGCATCGCCGGCACGAGGTACGCAAACGACTTTCCAACTCCCGTCCCCGCTTCCGCCAGCAGTCGATCCGAGCCGGCCAGTGCCTTCTCCACGGCCTCGGCCATGCGAAGTTGCTGCTCCCGCGGCTCAAAGCCGTCGCCCAGCGCAGCCGCGATAGGCCCGTCCTTGCCGAGGATTTCACGCGCTCGCGACCGCATGCCGGAGGGTATGCGGACGCCTTCCGAACCCGATGTCCGGTGTGCGCGAGCAGCCGCGGCTGGTCGGGCTTCCGCTCAAAACTCCCCGGGCATGCCCCGGCAGCGGGGGATCAGCACACGCTCGATGAGCGCGTTCCCCTCCGCATCGTTGCCGAAGAGCTTGGAGAGATAGGCCGTGAACTGCCGGTTGAGCGTCTGCCGGTCGGGCTCTTTCAGGTGCTGCGGCTGGGCCCGGCTCACGATCTGGCCGAGGCCTTCGCTGATCTCAGCGTTGCGCTGCTTCAGCCGATTCTCCACGGCCTCAACGTTCTTCGCCTTGGCCTGCACCACGATCGCAATATCCCAGAACCACACCTTCCCCTGCTGCAGGTTCTGGTACTTCTCGTCGGCCACCGGAATCTCAGTGATCTCCGCCCCCGGGTCCTCGGTGACGGCATGCTCCTGCACCTCCGCCACGGTCTTCTTGGGCCCGAACATCATGACAGCGCCGACGACCATCACGGCCTCAAGGACCATGATCACGCCCACGACGCCGATGGTCTTGACGGGCAGGCCTTTCTTGCCTCCGGCTTCTGGGGCGGGGGCGGCGGCGGGTGCCTTGGCGTCCTCTTTCTTGGCAGACATGGTGTGTCCTGAGAGAATCCGTGGACCAAAACGCGGGCCGTCCATAGCCCGCGCGGCGCATGCAGCCAGCGCGCCCCCCGTTCATCGGCGGTTGCGTGCGGTGGGTTGGGTTGTCTCATGCCGCCTGTGAGGTCTCGGCCGTCTGCGACGGTTGCGCCGTCGCAAACCCCTCCAGCGCCCCATCGGGGATCAGCGCCGTCAGGCGTCGGCGGATCGCCTCGTCATTCAGTCCGGCCCGCGCGGCCACCGCGGCCTCGATCGCCAGTGCCTCGCGCAGCAGACGTTCGGCCGCGCCTGTGCGCCGGTTCGCGAAGACCCACGCGCGCGCGAGCACGCACGCCGCCGCGAACAGCATGATGAGGAGCGCAAGCATCGGCAGACCGTCAAGCCGGTTCGGCTGGAGGCCCCCGCTCAGGAGACCGGCCGCGCCGAGAGTAATGGCGCCGACGGCGATCAACGGGAGTGCCCGCACAAGCGACCCGCGTTCAAGATGGGTGACTGACATTCGCTGATCGAGCCCCGCTTCAAGCTCCGCTCGGAGCGCCTCCGGGTTGGCAAGGGTCCGGCCCTCGGCGAACGCGCGCTGCACGATCCGGCAACGCGCGGTTCCGCCCGCCGCGGCGTTCAGGCAGTCGTGCAGGAACGCCTCCAGCGAGTCCAGGCGTTGCCGCCGCCACGCGAAGAGCGCGGCGTCGAGTCCGAGAGCCGACGCCGCCCAAAGGGCGAGAGCCGCGGCCACGAGACTGAAGATAAGGGCGGCGCAGAGCGCGAGCATGCGGGCCTCCGGGGGCGAAGGAATGCCCGACGCCACCGCCATGGCATCGGCCGTTCTGGGACGTTGCTTGAAGCGCAGCGCTCAGCGGCCGAGGGCCAGAAGCTGCTGGAAGAGCTGTTCGGTGGTGGTGATGACGCGCGAGGAGGCGGAGAAGGCCGTCGACGCGGTGATCAGGTTGATGAACTCCTGCGAGAGGTCCACGTTCGAGAGCTCAAGCGACCCCTCAATCACGTCGCCGACCGAGGCCGATCCCGCAGGGATGATCGCCGCCACGCCGCTGTTGATCCCCTCCTGAAAGAGGTTGGCGCCCGCATCGACAAGCCCTGCGGCATTCACAAAGTTGGCGAGGGCAAGCCGCGCCAGCGGTCGGACCGCCCCGTTGGAGAAGGTCCCCACGACGGTGCCGTCGCGGGCAATGGCGAATGACTCGAGCGTGCCGGGAGGGAGCCCATCAACCTGGGCCGGGAGCAGCTGGGAGTTCGTGGCGAGGGCCGTCACGCCCGCGTTTCCGGCGGCGAGGCGGATCTCGAAGATCAGCGGCGATTCAGCGCCCACGGCGTTGCGTTCCATGCTGACGGAGATGGGGTCCGTGTCGATCAGTTGCCCTTGGTTATCGAAGGAGATCGTCCCCGAGCCCATCGAGGTGCTCAGGTCTTCGTCGTCGGGCGAGTCCACGAGGTACTGCCATGTCGTACCGCCCGTCGAGTTCTTGCTCAAGAGCGACATCGTCAGGTTGACCACGACCTCGTTCCCCAGCGAGTCATACGCGACAAACTGCGTGCGCACCGACTCGCCCGTCGCTGC
>JBQTIJ010000353.1:0-5448 GCA_052388255.1 Phycisphaerales bacterium | reverse complement strand
GCCGGTCTCCGCATGGCCGCATCGGAGTTTCTGACCGGCTTCACCTATCTGCTGACGTTCGGCGTGGCGGCGGCGGCGGTCTGCCTGCTCGTTGAGCGCCTGCTTGGGATCGTGATGCCGTGGCGGCAGATCGCGATCTATGCCCCGGCCGGGCTCCTGATCGTCGCGCTCGCGTGGACGTTCGTCCGGCGGCCAGCCGCGATGGTCATCGCTCAGCGCGTGGACGATGGTGCCAACCTGAAGGACTCACTGAGCACCGCGCTCTCCGTAAACGGCCGCGAGGATCCCTGGTGCCGGAACGTGATCGAGGCGGCGGCCCGGACGGCGGTGGGGGTCGATGTCCGTCGCGCTGTTCCCGTGCGCACGCCCCGAGCGTGGCCCGCGCCCATGACGGCGGGGCTGGTGCTGGTCGCGATGTGGGTGCTGCTCCCTTCGATGGATCTCCTGAAGAAGCAGGCCAAGGCCGAGGCGGTGAAGGAAGAGACGCGCAAGGTCGAGCAGGCGAAAGTGGAGACCCAGGACGCGGTGAAGCGCGTCGAAGAGGCGCTCGCCAAGGTTGAGACCAAGAACGAGAAGGACGAGCGCGGCGCCATCGAGAACGAGCGGCCGGAGGGGAAGTCTCCGGAAGAGATCCGGCGCGCGGCGATCAAGAAGATCGAGAACATGAAGGAGAAGATCGAACAGCTCAAGAGCAGCAACGAAAAGGCGCTCAACGCCGATGCGCTCAAGGACATGCTCAAGCAACTCCGCCAGCCCGGCCCGGGGCCGATGGCGGACGTGGCCGGAGCGCTGAGCAAGGGCGACTTCAGCAAGGCCGAGCAGGCCCTCGAGGAGCTCTCGAAGCAGATCTCTTCCGGCGACATGAAGGAGCAGGACAAGAAGGAACTGTCCAAGCAGCTCGACCGCATGAAGGACCAGCTCGCGAACCTCGCCGGCAACCAGAAGAAGGCCGAAGAGATGCTCGAGAAGGCCGGCCTTGACAAGAACCTTGCGAAGGCGACCCCGGAGCAGATGAAGCAGGCGATCGAGCAGGCCCAGGGGTTGACCAAGGAACAGAAGGAACAACTGCAGAAGGCCCTCGATGCCCAGCAGCAGGCCCAGAACCAGTGCCAGAACATGTCCGACTCCATGAGCGGCATGAGCGAGGGCATGAAGAAAGACGGCCAGAAGCAGGGCCAAGAAGGGATGAGCCAGCAGACCCAGCAAGGCATGGAGCAGCTCCAGCAGCAGCTCAGCCAGGCCGAGATGATGTCGCAAGAGGCCAACTCCCTCGAGGCCGCCATGAGCGAGGCCGATCAGGCCATGGAGAACCTCTTGCAGGGCATGGGCCAGTGCGACAATCCCGGCATGGGTCAGTGTGAAGGCGGGCTCAATGGCGACGGCCAAGGCGGTGACAAAGGCGGCGAGTTTGCCGAGGGCGAGAGCCAGAACCAGGGCAACGGATATGGCAAGGCCGGCCGCGCCAATGGCGGTCGCCCGGAGGATGCCGTGGCCGCGGAGAACTGGCAGAAGCGCAAGTTCAAGACCGCCCTTGGTCAGGGGCCGGTGATCGGCACCATGCTCGTCCAGGGCGAGCAGGTGAAGGGTGAGAGCAGGGCGCAGTTCCAAGCCGCCGCCGAAGCAGCCGAAGCCGGCGCGAGCGAGGCGCTCCAGCAGAACACCATCCCGCGCGAGTATCACGACGCGGTGAAGCACTACTTCGGCCGACTGAAGGCCAAGGTGGCCGCGCAGGGCAACCCCGCCGCGCCCGCCAAGCCCGCCGAAACTCCAGCGACCCCGGCCGCCTCTCCGGCGAACGAAAAGAAGTGAACGACCTCTCCCGGCGCGAGATGCTCCGACTCGGCCTCGCCGGCACCGCGGGGCTCATTGCGCTCCCAGTTGCCTCCTGCGATCACCGCGCCAGCGCGGGCGAGGTGGTGCTGTACTCCTCAGTCGATACCGATTTCCTCCGTGCCGTAGTTCAGAAGTTCGAGAGCCAATCCGGGCTCACTGTTCGCATGGTCGGCGACACCGAAGCGACGAAGACCACCGGGCTGGTGCAGCGCCTGCTGGCCGAGAGGGCCGCACCGCTCGCGGATGTCTGGTGGAGCAGCGAGGTACTCGGCACCATCAAACTCGCCCGTGAGGGGGTCCTCGCGCCCATGCGAAGCCCGGCCCTCGATGCCGAGTTCGGCCCTGCCGGCTGGCCGGCGCGCCTCCGCGGCGCGGGCGATCTGTGGCATGCCTTTGCCGGTCGGCCGCGGGTGCTCGTCCACAACACGCAACTGCTCTCCCCTTGCCCGCCGGATCTTGAGCAGGTGCTCGCATCGGGCAAGCGCTTTGCCATGGCCCGCCCGCAGTTCGGCACCACGCGCGGGCATATGGCGTGGTTCGCCGCGCTCGCTCCAGGATCAGTCGAGGGAGGCCTTGAAGGGCTGCTCCAGAGAATGAAGAACGCGAACGTGCTCATCTGCGACGGCAACGCCACCGTGGTGCGCGCGGTGTCCCGGGGCGAAGCGGTCGCGGGGATGACGGATCTTGATGATGTTGTCGCCGGTCAGCGCAACGGATGGCCGGTGGCGGAGGTCTACCACGGGCCGCTCGGCAAAGGCGATGTGAGCGTCGCGGGTTGGCCCGTGCTCCCCAACTCCGTGGCCCTCGTCAAAGGCGGCAAGAACCCCGATGGTGCCCGTCGGCTCTTTGAGTACCTTCTCAGCGGTCCGGTCGAAAAGATGCTGGCCGCGGGCGATTCAAGGAACTGGCCGGTGCGCCCGGCGGTAGCGGAGAAGTTCCCCGGGCTGGTGCGGGCCGAGGCGGATTTTCCCGATTGGACCACCGTTGAACGCTTCGTAGAGCCGGCCATGGCCGCGGCCGAGCGCATCCTCGGGCCGTGAGCATGAGCAGGCCTCCGCCCCCGCCAATCAGGCCCGGGAGTCGAGTTCCGCCCATCGATCAAAGAGCACGCCCACGCGCTCCTGCAAGGCACCGAGTTCCTCGCAGACCGCGGCATACTGCCGGTGGTCGGCGATCACGGCGGGGTCGTTCATCGCGGCTTCAAGCGTCTTGACGCGCTCCTCCGCCGCGTGGATCTCGGGCTCGATGCGCGCGAGTTCCTGCTGCTCTTTGTACGAGAGTTTGCGGCGCGACGCCGTGCTCTCCGCGGCATCTGTCGCAGAATCAACCCGCGCCACTCCCTGAGGGCGGTCCGCGCCGGCCTCGCGGGCCTCGGCCGTTGAGCGGGTCCACGCCTCCCACTGGTCGTACTCCGCGAACGACCGCGCCCCGCCCCGGCCGTCAAGACCGATGATCTCGGTCGCCAGCCGGGCCACCATGGCCCGGTCGTGCGATACAAGAACAATCGCCCCGGGGAAATCCTCGAGCGACTCCTCGAGCACCTCGAGCGAAGGGATGTCGAGGTCGTTGGTCGGTTCATCGAGCACCAGCACATCCGCTGGTTCGAGCATCAGCCGCGCAATGTGGACGCGGGCCCGCTCACCACCCGAGAGCGAGCGCACCGGCCCTTGCAACTGGTCGCGGGTGAAGAGAAACCGCTGGGCCCAGCCGACGATGTGCATCGACCGGCCCCGGTAGATGACGGCATCCACCGGTGAGAGGGCCGAGCCGAGTGTCTGGTCGGGGTCGAGTTCGGTCCGGTGCTGCGAGAAGACCACGATGCGCAGGTTGCTGGCCTTGTCCACTGTCCCGAGGGCTGCGGCTCCGCGCGGTCGCGTGGCGCGGTCGCGCTCGTCCTCATCCCGCTCACGCTGCGTCGGAGTGTCGGGGGTGATCGCGCCGGTGAGCAGGCCGATCAGCGTGGACTTGCCGCACCCGTTGGGGCCCATGAGCGCGAGCGTGGTCCCCGGCCCGAGTCGGACTTCGACCCCGCTGAAGAGCAGGCGCTCGCCGAAGGCCTTGCGCAGGCCCCGAGCCCAGAGCAGTTTCTGCGTTTGCCGCTCCGTGCCGGCGAAGTCGATGGCCGCGGCCCGGGCCGGTGAGTTCCGGGCCTTGAGGTCAGAAAGCTCGCCGATGCGCTCATGGGCGGCCGCGGCCCGGCTCTTGCTCTTGGTCCGCCGTGCCTTGGCCCCGCGCGCGAGCCAGCGGAGGTCCTCGCGCACCAACCCTGCGAGGGCCTGTTCCTGCCGGGCCTGCCCCTCGAGAAACTCCGTCTTGCGGCGCAGGAACGCCGTGTAGTCCCCCGTGACGCTGAAGGTCCCCTCGGCATAGGCCTGACTCAGTTCAACGATCCGCGTCGCTGTCTCTTCAAGAAACGTGCGGTCGTGCGTGACAAAGACACAGGCACACGGCGCTGTCCGGAGCATCTCGCCGAGCCATTCGATACCCATGACGTCAAGGTGGTTGGTCGGTTCATCGAGCAGCAAGAGGTGCGGCTCCTGCACCAGGCCGCAGGCGATGGCGAGCCGTTTCTTTTGCCCCCCTGAGAGCGTGCCGCACCGTGCCGCGGCATCGAGCGGCCCCAACCGGGCGAGCAGCAGTTCAGCCGCGAGTTCGGCCTCATGGCGATCGTGGATGTGCGGGAGCCGCGCTGCGAGGGCCGAGTCGGTCACGACGCTCAACGCCGTGGCGCTGTCGTCAAACGACTCGGACTGGGGCACATACGACGTCCGGAGCCCCTTGCGCCGCGTGATCTCGCCCTCATCGGGCTCATCGGCCCGAGCGAGGATCTTGAGAAGCGTCGATTTGCCCGACCCATTGGGCCCGATGAGCGCGACTCGCTCGCCGTCCTCGACCGTGAGCGAGATCCCCGTGAAGAGACGCTTGGAGTCGACGGCCTTCGTCAGATTGCGGGCCGAAAGAGTGGGTGGCGTTGGGGGCATGCGGGCGGAGATGGTATGAAGAAACGGGTTCGGTTCCGAGCCGAATCGGAACGCGGTGATGGCGGACGAGATTGGTTTGACGAGGAGAGGAGGAGCGGTGAAGAGAAGGAGAAGAGGAGGAGAAGAGGAGGAGAGAAGAGGAGGGGAGGGTTGCGATGCCCATACGCCAAACAACCCCGGCGCGGCGCCGACGGGCACCGTCATCGCCCCAACGTCGGCCCGTCGAATCCCCCTCCCGATGGCCCATCCGGCCTCCCCGTCGGCCCAACGGGCCGGCCCACCCCGGCCCAGGGCCACGCCCACGGTAACCGGGCCCCGTTTCCACGGAGCCCTGAAGGGGCGACCCAATCCTCGCCCCGCCCCCGCATGTCACGAACCCCCGGGCCACCGGCCCTTCCCCGGGCCATCGGATCATCTCATCCCGTCATCCGCTCCGTCCTACCGCGCGCCCACCGCAACCCCCACCTGCACATACGTTCTCTTCACCCTCTTCTCGAACTCCTCCGGGTACTTGTTCATGATCGTCCGCACCGCCCAGTTGTTCCCGTCCGCGAGCCCGCAGATCGTCGTGCCCGGCATCGCGCCCATGCTTGTGGCGATCTCGAGCGCCAGATCGAGGTCCTTGCTCTTGGCG
>JBQTIJ010000352.1:0-16963 GCA_052388255.1 Phycisphaerales bacterium | reverse complement strand
GGGCGGGCGGGGGGGGGGGGGCGGGGGGGGGGGGGGGGGGGGGGGGGGGGGGGGGGGGGGGGCGCGGAAGAGCGCGGCGTAGCCGGCTTCGGTGGCGAGTTCCTCTGCATCAAGGGCGGCGGGAAAGTCGCGCGAGGTGATGGCGGAGAGGGTGGCGGCGATGGTCTCGGCATCGGCGGCGGAATCGTCGATCGCAGAGCGGAGCGCGGCGGCCCGCCAGCCGCGGGCGGCAAGGTTGGTGAGGAGGGTGGTGATGCCGAGGGCAGCGCGCTCGGTCTCGTGATCAAGGCGGGGCTGATGGTCTGCGGTTGAGGGGGACTCGGCGGGGGTCGTCGGGGGCGGCGCATCGGCATCGGCGAGGAGAGCGAGAGCACGGGCGTGGGACTCGATGAGTTCGTACAGCGCGATGAGTCTGGTGGCCTGGGCGGCGCGGGTGGTGGACTCGTGCGCAAGGGCCGGGGCGAAGGAGTGGGGTGCGAGCGCGCTGGCACGCGTGGGTGCGGCGGCGTAGTCACGGCAGGCGGTCTCAAAGGAGGCACGGTCAAGGAGACCGGGGAGGGCGCGGGCGGCGCGGAGGTCTGCGCATCCGGCGATGAGCGTGGCGAGGGCGACAAGCAGGGTGGCGATGAAGGGCAGGGCGATGGGGCGGGTCATGCGTGCTCCTTGATGGTGGAAGTGGCGGGGGTGGGTGGGTGCATGAAGGCGTGGTGGGGGGCGGGGGAGGTCCAGCGGGAGAGGATGGTGACGAGTTCGCGCTGGCCGACCTCGATGGTGGTGAGGGCGCGGGTGTTGGACTCAATGGCGTGGAGGAGGACGGCGAGGCCGGTGCGTTCCGCGGCGATGCGGTCGTGGGCTTCGCTGAGTTGGCGCTCACGGGTGGAGGCGGCGCGGCGCTCGCTGAGCCACATCCAACCCATGAGGCCCGCGGCCCCGAACTGGGCGATGGTCATGGAGAGGTCAGGATCGGGCATGGTGCGGGCTCCGGTGTGGGGGAGTGGGGGACTCAGGGGTGATAGAAACGGGCGGTGTAGGCGAGGGAGCGGGAGTGGCCACGGTCGCGGCGTTCGCCGGGTTCGAAGCGGGCGAACTTCATGGCGGTCCAGGTGCGGTCGTGATGACCGACGAGGGTGCCGACGTTGGCGAAGTCGTTGAGCTCGCTCTGGATGTTGGCGAGGATGGCATCGAGGCCTGCATCATCCTCAGCGATGAGGCGGCCGCGGACGATGACGTTGAGTTCCTGGGTGCCGAGAGAGACCGAGCCGGGGAGGGCCTGACCGAGTGCGAAGCGGAGGACCATCTGCTGGCCGCGGGGTTCGTCGGCGAAGCGGTGGGGGCCGGAGCCGAAGAGGTCGTTGTCTTTGAAGGAGCTCATGGTGGTGTGTGTGGGTGAGTGGTTGGGGCCGTGGCTCAGAGGACCATGATGGCGACGGGATCAACCTCGCCGGAACCGGCGCAGGCGGCGAAGGTGATGGTGCGGGTGGCGGCGCGGGGGCCGAGTTCATGGCGCACCGCGGTGACGGTGCAGGGGATGGCGACCATGCGGCGGTCGCCATCGGCGCGGGCGGGTGCGGTGCAGAACTCGAGGGTGTCGCGTTCGCCGGGGATGGGGGGGAGGAGGGCCTCGCCCTGGTCGGAGCGGTCGGCGGTGTCGAGGGTCTGGACGAGTTTGATGGTGATGCGCTGGGCGGGGACGTCGACGAATGCGGGGTGGGGGCCGAAGTCGTCCCACTCCTCAACGAGGGATTCGGCAGCGCGGTCGATGGTGATGGCGGAGACGGCCGAGAGGGCGCGGCCAGCGAAGGTGACGATGGGCGGGTGGAGTGCGAGCATGGGTGCGGGAGGGGGTGGGAGGGGGTGGGAGGGGCGGGGCGGAGAGAGGTCACGCGCGGATGAGGGAGATGACGGCGAGGGCCTGGACACCATCGGGCTGGCCGTCGCCATCAAGATCCACGAGGGCGGCGGCGCGGGAGCGCTCGGCGCTGAAGCGATCCGCGTAGAACTTGGCGCGGGCATCGAGGGGGCCGCCTTGGGGCTCACGGGCGGCGGCACCGGCGTAGATGTGTTGGAGGGCGGCGTAGGCCTCCACGAGCGCGAGGGCGCGGGGGTTGGTGACTTGTGTTTCAAGGAGGGCATCGCGGCGGGTTGAGCCGGCGGGCTCAAGGCCGAGGAGGGCGAGGATCTGGGCGTGCGCGAGGGCGATCTGAGGGAGGAAGGTCGAGATGTGGGTGATCTTGTTTGAGCCGGCGGTCGGGGGAACGGGCGCATCGCCAAGGAGAGCGCGGGGACGGGAGAGGGCGAGGGTGGTGGCGGAGAGGCGGGCGGTGACCTCAAGACCTGCACCATCGACGACGGCGACGTGGCCGGCGGTGACGCCCATGAGGGCAAGGTCCACGCCGCTGAGGGTGAGGGTGGTTGAGGCGATGGAGCCGAGACCGGCGAAGAGGCGCTGGCCGAGGATGATGCCATCGCGGAAGAGGGCGGGTTCGAGGATGAGGAGGTCACGGTCCTGGGCGAACATGGGTGGCTCCGGGTTGGCAGGGTGAGGCGGGGCGAGGCGTGGTGAACCCCCCGCGGCACATTCCTGCAGCGCGGGGAGAGGGCGTGGGTGGCGCGAGTGCGGGGTCGAACGCGAAGGAGCGCGATCAGAGTGAGAGGCCGCGGAGCGCACCGTGGGCGAGCTCGTTGCGGAACTCGAGGGTGTATTCACCGATGAGTTGGCCGTGGTCCTTGTCGCCGGTCGCGGCGAGGGGCTTGAAGGCGAAGGAGCGACCGGCGAGGGGGAGAACGGCGAGGCGGGAGGAATCGAGGAAGAGGACGGTGTCGGCGGGGACCCAGCGGGAGAGGAGGATGCGGCAGAGGCCGAAGTCCGATTCATAGAGGGAGACGAGGTCGCGGAAGCGGTCGGTCTCGGGCGTTGCCTGGCGGATGGCGGAGAGGAACTGGTTGATGCGGCGCTTTTGTGCGCCGCCGACGACGATGGTGTCGACGCGGCTGCGGGCGTTCTCCCAGATGGAGCGGAGGCAGGCGTTGAGGACGGCCTCGTTGAGGTCGGTGCCGCCGCCACCACCGGCGGGGATGCTGCCGGAGCCGGGGGTGAAGTTGTTGGTGACGATCTGGGGGAGGATGCCGTTCATGGACCTGCGCGACGAGGAGGTGCCCTGGGGGTTGGCGGCGGCGGCGACCCCGCCGATGACGCAGTTCTCAAGGTCGCGGAGGAGTTCGCGCAGGCGTTCCTGCTTCTGATAGTCGAGTTCATCCGCGATGCCGGCCTGGCGGCTGGCGAGCATGCTGCCGGAGACTTCAACGCCGGCGGTGAAGATCTGGGTGTAGTTGCGGCGGCGGACGCGGTTGGTGAAGCGGGTCTCGGGCTTGTCGTCGCCTTCGAGGGCGGCGGCGCCGAGGATGGTGAGTTTCTGGCCGTTGGTGAGCGTGCTTGCGGGGGAGTTGCCGTAGCGGCGGGTGACGGTGAGGACATTGGCGGCGATGGCGGTGACGAGGAAGACCTCGCGGGCGTTGCCGGGGCGGACCTGATCGCCGATGCGGAAGCGGGGGCCGTTGGTCACGGTGATGCTGGTGGCATCCTGGCCGTTGGGAGAGAAGGAGCCCTGGTTGATGGTGTCGGTGTTGGGGAGGAGTTCATCCACACTGCTTTCCCGTCAGATCGCCATCAGGTTCAAATGGGGACAGAGCGGCATTTGTTTGGGTTGAAACGGCGAGTCAGGCACGCGACGACACGGCGTGTATTCGTAGCGCCTTGCAAATCGGCTACACGCTGTGTAATATACCCGTATGAGCACCGAACCATCAGACATCGCCGTGGTCGTACAGCAACTCCTGACCGGCGAAACCAGCGGGGTCACGGGTTTGGCTACCCGCATCGGCGTCAACCCTGCCACGATCTCTCGCTGGCAGGCAGGCGAAGCCCGTCCACGTCCCGAACTTGAGGGCAAGATCCGCTCATTGGCTGCCAAGCGACTTAGCCGAGCGCGTGGTGCGGAGGTTGGAGATGGAAAGGACCTGTTTGCCGGCGCGAACGGAACATCGCTCGACCACGCATTCGTGGAAGCACTGCATGAGGTGCGCGAGGCGCTCCATCGGCATGGCAGGCTCTCCTCTCGGCACGAAGCGCTAGACGAGTTGGCGAAGTTGGTGTTCGCACACTTTGCGTCCATCGAGACCAATGGCAACGGCGTGGCAGGACTCGATGCTGATGACCCGCGAGTTGCGGAATGCCTCCGAGATTTCGTCGAAGAGCAGTTCAGGTTGCATCTTCCGACCTCAGTGGCACACGAGTTCGCCGCAGATGATTTCCGCCTACGAATCAAGCCCGGTGAAACACGCCTTGCCCAGGATCTCATCGCATGCTTCCGTCCGCTCACTTCGGATCGGGTGGGCGAGGCAATGCGTGGGGCGCGTGATGCAGATCTCCTGAATGACACGTTTGGGCGTTTCCTCGCCGACTCCTTTACAGACGAGAAGGAACTTGGTCAGTACCTCACGCCGCCAGAAGTCGTCCGCGCGATGACACGCATCGGCCTGGCGAGTCTTTCCGACGCGGATCGGGCCTCGTTGATGAACCCTGAACAACATCACGAGAGCGGCCTGATTTTGGATCCATCGTGTGGCGTCGGCTCGTTTCTGGCCGAAGCGGTCCGTCAGTTGCTGGTTGACGTGGAAGCACTCCACAGTCCCGACTATGCCCAAGCATGGCTCGCGTCGATGAATACACGCGTTGTGGTGGGCATGGACAAGAGCGAGCGGATGCTGAAACTCGCACTCACGAGTCTGGCCTTGTTCGGTGCTGCATCGGTGAATCTACACCTCGTCAATTCCCTGAGTTTGGCTGGGCGCGACGGAGAGGTCACGGGCTCGTTCGCAAATCGGGCCAAACTTATTCTCACGAACCCGCCATTCGGTGCCGAGTTTTCTGGCCAAGACTTGCGAGGCTACGCGCTTGGTCGAGTGCTCTCCGCAGCCGATCGAACAGTCGCTTCGGAACTGCTCTTCATCGAACGCTACTTGCAGTGGCTAGCGCCCGGAGGTGTGCTTGTCGCCATTGTGCCCGACAGCGTTCTGACAAATCGCGGGATGTTCCGACAGATTCGAGACTGGGTTGCTCCACAGGTTGATTTGTGCTCTGTGATCTCGTTGCCGCCAGTCACATTCGGCGTGGCTGGCACGAATACGAAGACGTCCATCCTCCACCTGCGCAAACTGAGCAGCGAGTCCGCTCAGTCAGCCCCGGTCTATTTCGGAGTCTGCAACGACCTTGGCTTTGAAGTAGTGTCCCGCGGTTCGCAGCGCCGCAAGGTCCGAAAAGGAGAGAATGAACTTCCCGCAATCACTGAGGAAGCCATCGCCCGTTCCGGCGTCCGCGTCGGCCAGTTGATCGACCTTGGTCCCAAGGCCGCTCGCTGGGACGCCACATTCCATTCTGGTCTACCTCTTTGGCTCCAGCGTGCGATGGCCGAGCACCAAGGGAACCTCCTGCGTCTCTCGGATGTCGCCGATGTGGTCAACGATCGGTGTGACCCGCGCCGGCTCGGCGATGACTCATTCCGCTACATCGAGATCTCTGACGTGGTTGCCAGGGACTGCACTGTCTTTGCCAAGGAGGTGGCGACGAGCGACGCTCCAAGCCGCGCGCGCAAACTCGTCCGGGCCGGCGACGTGCTGTTGTCGATGGTGCGCCCCGACCGCAAAACCGTCGGTGCCGTCCCCTCGCATTTGGATGGCGCGGTGTGTTCGACCGGCTTGGCCGTGATTCGCCCGCATTCGAGCATTGACGGTGCGTCGCTTGCCCGGCTGTTTCAGACTGATTTCGTGAACCTCCAGCTGCTTCGAAACAACATCGGCATCGCGTACCCGGCAATCGATGAAGACTGCCTGGCCGACGTGGTACTGCCCCTGACATCCGCTCAAGCCAAGAAACTCAATGCTGATTCAAAGGAGGTCCAACTGCTTCGACAGAAGTTGAGTGAGGCGGAGGCTCGGCTCGTTGATGCGATTGGCCAGGAGGCACGGCAATGGGCCGCCGTTGTTTAGGGTAGATCCCAGACCTCATCGAGCGTCGCAAACCACGTTCCGTCGCCGACCTGACACGTTGGATTTTGATTGACGTGTTCAGGGTAGTCCGTAGCGCGAGGCAATCCGTAAGCGTGCACATCGCGCGGGACTGAGCGTGCAAACGCGAATTCTCGGATGTTGCCAGTGCGCAGAAACAGGCTCACCGCGAAGATGTCCTGAGTCGTGAACTTGCAACTGCTCGTGGGGTAGTAGTTGCGCCGCTGTGCATCTGTCCACTGAGCCTGGTCCCCTGGGGGCGGCGTCGTCGTACTGTGGATCAGACGGGCAAATGCTGTATTCGTGCCCCACAGCGACTTCGCTTCGACCTTCTTCACTACACCGTTCTTTTCGAATTCGAAGTCGTAGTTCGCGTAGTTGCCAAGGTGCTGCGCCATGTCCTCTGGCATGCGTTTTACTGAGTACCCGGCGGCCTCTGCAATCTCAACGAGCGTGTACTCGACGAGGGCGCTGAGGACCTTGGCGGCAGCGCCGAACTGATCAATCTCCAAGAGGTCCGCGGGCTCGAGTTGAGCAAGGGCATCGACCAACAGATCTCTGCGACCGCCGGTGTAGACCTCTCCCAAGGCCACCCTCGCGGCCGCATCTACTTCGATAATCCTGCCTTTCGCCAATTCTTTCCAGGGACCGGTTCCGGCAAGAAACCTCGCCGGCACAAACTTGCCGGTCCTGCCGACCTGAATGACCCCTTGGTTCTCAGCTGTTATCGCAAGGGAAAAGGAGGCTCGGTAGTGCGACTGCCCTGGGACCCGCGTGATCGTCTTGTCCAGGGTTCGAATTGGGATCAGGAGCGGACAGAGGATTGTCACCAGAGAATCAGGGGTTGCGCCTCCGTACCGGCGCATCAGCACCTTGAACTGGTTGGCGAGATACTCCTGGGAATATTGACCGTTGGGCATCCGTGAAGAGTACACATGCCCTTCGTGTTCCGACAGCTGTGAGGCTCGACGGACGCCCGGCCGCGTGCGTGACACTGGCAGTGGTCAGTGAAGGACGATGCTCACACCGTGCTGGTGCCGGCGCGCCCATCCCGTCAGCAATTCTGACCGATCTCCCCCGGGCGTCGTGATATCCCCCTCCGCCCGGCGAGATGCCTGATAGGGGCACCATGTCCCCCGAGATCGCAGATTTTCCCGATCTTGCGGACAGGTCGCGCCCATTTGGCATATGTATCCAGAGGGAGGACCGCTGCACGCCAACCGACCGATCGGAATCTGCACCAAAATCACCGATCGACTCGTGATCTCGGCCTCGGACGGGTTAGGTGCTTTATGACGGGATGCTGCGGTGCCGGGTGCGGAATCCCGGGTTTCGGCGCAACAGCCCGGGGCGTCCGGCAGAGGGGTACTCGGGGGGACCTGTGCGGACGGCGAAGGAATCTCCTCGAGGGGCGCGACATTTTCCCGGCGGCGCGCAGATGTAGAGGGCATCGGATGGCCGAGCACGGACGCCGCCGATCTGCCGAATGTTCCGCCACTTCGCGGCCCGTTCGCGTAGAAGTCCTCTGGGGGCGCTTCGCCGCCCCAAACGATCCAGCCAACCAACCAGCAACTGATCCATCCACCAGCCCGCCGCGACGCATCGTGCGGTCGCGGTCCGAGTCGCTTTGCGCCCGCGTGCCGGGCCGGAGGTTCAGTCATGCCGTTGTCGAAGTACCTGTCGTCCCGTGAGCAATATGACGCCCACTGCCGGGAGCAGTCCGAGGAGGCGTCGCCCAATGACCCCGCCGCTGTGGACCGTGCGATGGCCCGACGCTATCCGAAGTCCACCGAGCAGGCGGCTGAGGAGTTGAAGCGCCGGGGCCTGCGCATCGACGTGGACCAGTTGTCGCGCCGGGCCACGCCGGGGTGCCGCCAGGTCGGCCGCAGTCTCCTGTGGTTCGCCGACGACATCGACGCCGTCGCAGAGGATCTGGATCAGGCCAACCGCCTGACCTACGACGCGCACTACCGCCGCGAGCAGGGGCTGTCCTACGCCGAGCACGCCGCGATCCAGAAGCAGGTGCGGGCCAAGCGCCTGGCCGTGATGCAGCACGTCGCTGATGCGGCGGGCGGCACAATCCCTGACGTGGCCGACGCGTGCAACCGCGCCATGCCGGACGCCCTCGAGTGGAACGAGGCGGCGGTCGCCAAGGCTGTCGCGCTTACCCGCGAGTACATCGCCTCGCAGGGGGTGGCGCGATGAGCACCCCGAACGAGATGATCCTGTCGGCCGCCGAGGTCGAGATCGAGGCCGCGGGCAAGGACGCACGGCCGAAGATCAATGTCGTTGCCTACACCGGCCGCATCATGCGCGTGCCCGGCTGGGGTGACATCGCGATCGACCTGGCTGGCCTCGAAGCCGGGGGTCAGGTGCCCCTTCTGGCCGACCACAACGCCAGCGTCGGCAGCGTCGTCGGCCACGGCGAACCAGCCGTCGCCAACGGGCGGCTCGTCGTTGCTGGCGTGGTCAGCGGCGCGGGCGAGCCCGCGCGCCACGTCGTGGAGATGGCCAGGGGCGGCTTTCAGTTCCAGGCGTCGGTCGGCGTCGCACCCTCCGAGCACGAGCGGGTGAAGCCCAATCAGTCAGTCGAGATCAACGGGCGGTCGCTGTCTTCGCCGAGCGGATTCACGCTCGTGCGGCGCGGTCGGCTGCGGGAAGTCAGCATCACGCCCGTTGGAGCCGACGCGGAAACGTCGGTGGCCATCGCGGCATCACGCCAAGGACGGTCGAACATGCCAAGCAGTACTGTGGACGAGAACCAGATCCGTGCCGACGAGCGCGATCGCCTCAAACAGATCGAGATCACTTGCACGCCCTGCACGGGCTCCGACTGGGGAACCGCGCAGAAGCGTGTCGATGACATGAAGGCCAAGGCCATCGCCGGTAACATGACGGTCGATGAGCTGCGGGCGAACGTGCTGGAGGTGCTGCGCGCGTCGCGGCCCAAGTACTCGGCAGGGTTCGCCGAGTCGGGCAGCATACCGAGGGCCCGCATCCTCGAGGCCGCCATCCTGAAGCGCGCGGGCTTCGCGGTCCTCGCCGAGAAGGCTCTCGGTCCGGCGTGCATGGAGGCCGCCGACGGCCTGCGGGTGGCCCACACCCTCGATCTGTGCCGTGCGGCCCTGCATTACGAGGGCGTCGAGGCCCCGACCGACCGCGAAGGCATGGTCCGGGCGTCGCTCACGACGCACACGCTCGCCGAGGCGCTGGGCGGCGCGGTGAACAAGGTGCTGCTCGACGGTTACCAGGAGAGCCCGGCGACCTGGCGGGCGTTCGCGGGCGTGCGATCGGTGCCGGACTTCAAGACGGCCACCGCGATCCGCCCCTCGTTTACTGGCTCGCTTCAGCAGGTCGCTCCCGGTGGCGAACTGAAGCACGGCGGCGCTGAGGAGGCGACGACCCAGTACAAGGTGGACACGTTCGGCAAGATCTTCTCGATCGACCGCCGCGACCTGATCAACGACGACCTGTCGCTTTTCGACAGCGTCGCTCGCGCGATGGGCCAGGCGGCGATGCGGAAACTCTCCGACCTCGTCTATGACACGCTGCTGACCAACGCCGGCGCGTTCTTCGCGGCGGGCAACGGCAACTACATCACCGGGGCCGACACGAACCTGAGTACCGACGGCCTGAGCAAGGCGATCACCGCCATGCTCACGCAGCGAGACGCCGAGGGCAACGACCTGGACCTGCGGCCGACCCGACTGGTCGTTCCGCCGGAACTCCAAACGGTGGCCCGCGCCGTGCTGGAGAGCGAGTACATCGCGGCCCAGACGAACCTGCCGACCGGCAACAGCCTCCGCAACGCCGTCGGGCTGGAGGTCGAGCCGCGCCTGAGCAACACGAAGAAGTACGGCACCAAGGCCTCGACGAAGCACTGGTACCTGTTCGCCGCGCCCGCAGCGAGTCCGATCATCGTCGGCTTCCTCAACGGCCAGCAGACGCCGACAGTCGAGTTCTTCGGGCTCGACCAGACGGTGAACAAGTTGGCGGTGTCGTGGCGTGTCTACTTCGACTTCGGCGCGGCCCTGTGCGACCCGCGGGCGGCGGTGCGAAGCAAGGGCGAGGCGTAAACGGACGGCGCTGGTGGGGCCGGGGGCGGCGTTCTGCTGCCCCCGGTCTTTCTCTGACCCAAACCACGGATGGAGCACGCCGCGCCACACGCGGCGGCGCGATCGGTGTGCCCACATGGACGAGCAGCAGGACATTCCGCCGTCCCAGATCCAGATCGGGGACATCGCATTTGGGATCGAGTTCATCGACGTGCCGGATGCGGCCGCGCGGTGGGCTGCGGCGTTGGAGCACCTCAGCGCGTGGCTCCTCGCCGAATGGGAACGCGAGCAAATGGAAAGCGAGACGAAGTGATCATGTCCATCGGAGACGAGTTCGGCATCATCGTCGTGGCGTACCAGCGGTACGCCCGCTGGTACGACGATGGTCCATCGTCACGTCGCTACGACGGCAGCGATCCCATTGGTGTGGAGCGGATATACCGGACCGCGTTCCTTGAGGCCGCCAGTGAGGTGGCCAGGTGGGGTGCGCCGGATGATCGAGCGGTCGGAGCCGCGTGGCGGGCCAGGTGCGACGCCTGCGACGCAGCCCGCGTCCTCATTCCATCGGCCGACTACTTCGGCGTGACCGACAACGATCGGCGGTCCAAGTTCATCGGCGAGCAGACGGCGTATCGGTTGGCGCACGCCGCCACCGCAGCACAAGCCCGCGGCCGCCACCAAGCGCTCGCCACATCCACCGACGCCTGGTCTCGCTTATCTGAGCGAGGCGTTTCCGGCGATCGGATCATCCAATCGCTCGTGCCCGCTTGGCTGGCAGAGGTTCAGGCTTGGGCGGCGCAGCCCGCCAAGCCCAAGGTCGTCGCCGTTCCGCCCGTGCTGGACGAGACTGAAGCGGCGCTGCGTGAGTCTGCTTCGAAGGAGGCTACCCCGACGATGCAACCCGCCGCGCCCCCAGCCCCGCAATTCATCAGCGTTCGTCAACTCATGGCCGCCTGCCCGGCGCTGCGCGCTCCAGTGATTGACGGCCTGCTCCGCGAAGGCGAGACGATGAACGTGATCGCGTCGCCCAAGACCGGCAAGTCGTGGCTCGTGCTCGACCTGGCCATCGCGGTCGCCACGGGCCGCCCGTGGCTCGGCCGATTCCCAACTGTCGCCGGCGATGTGCTGATCATCGACAATGAGCTGCATGGTGAGACCTCGGCCAACCGCATCCCGAAGGTCGCCAAGGCCCGTGGCATCGGCACCGACGAGTTCGCCGACAGCGTGTTCATCCGAAACCTGCGGGGCGGGCTTCAGGACATTGTCTCCCTCGGTCCGTACTTCCGCGCCATCGAGCCCGGGCGCTTCCGCCTCATCGTGCTCGACGCGTTCTATCGCTTCCTGCCCGCGGGCATGGACGAGAACGCCAACGCCGACATGGCGTCGCTCTACAACCACATCGATCGCTACGCCGCCGACCTCGGTTGCGCGTTCGTGCTGATTCACCACAGCAGCAAGGGCAATCAGTCGGGCAAGGCGGTGACCGATGTCGGCGCAGGCGCTGGCAGCCAAAGCCGCGCCACCGATGCACACCTCGTCCTACGGCCGCACGAGGAACCCGATGTGGTCGTGCTCGAGGCGGCCGTGCGGTCATGGCCACCGCTCGATCCATTGTGCCTCCGGTGGGCGTTCCCCGTCTGGGACATGGCCGACGACCTCGACGCCAAGCGGCTCAAGGTCGAATCGTTGCGCCGTCGGCAGCGCAGCGAGCGACCACCGCCGCCCGAGGACTGGACGCCCGAGCGGTTCGTCGGCGCGTTCGTGTCGGGTGGCCCGGCGCTCCGTGATGAAATCCTGCTGGCCGCCACGAAGGACCTCTCCCATGCCCAAGCGACCCGCCTTCTCAAACTCGCCGAGGCCCGAGGGCTCGTGCAGCGCTCCCAGCCCGGCCCGTCCGAGCGCGTCCGTTTCGTCATGGCGCGTAAACCCGAGACCCGCCCGTGAGGGGGGGAGGGGGGTTGCGCGCAAACGTGTGCGCGCGTACGCCCCCCCAGGGGGCGTACGCGCCTGGGGGGTGTGGGGGGAGAACATGACCCCCCTCCCCCCCTAGCGGGTCCTCGGACGAAACGGCCGCTTCCCTTGGCCCGCGGGAACAGCAGCGGGGATAGACAGACATTGTTTCGCGTGTCCGGGCGGACTTTGCCCAGATGTTGCCCACTCGGGCGAGATGTCGCAGAAAGCCCTTGAACTTTGCGACCCATGACGCCCTGATGTGACCAACGCGGGTGGCGACACCACCCGCGATGGAGACCACGAACATGAACGCGAAGAAGACCACGAAGCCCGAACCGACCGCACCCGAGACCTACGCAGCGCGGGCCAACGACATCGCCCGCCTGATCGATGTGCTGCAGATGGAACTCGAGAAGCACGCCGACGCCGCGAACGGCAACCCGAAGTGCTGGGGACGCGTTGGCGACCTCGGCAAAGTCCGCAGCGACCTGATCGACACGGTCGGGTTCATGAGCGGGATGGATCGGGAGGACGTTGAGCGCTTCCTGGCCGACTGAGCACGCCCCGGCGCGGGGCACCGCGCCGCGGGCGATTCGCCGCCGCGCGTGCGGCGGTGTTTCGCACCCCATGTTTGGAGATGATCATGAGCACGAAGACGAAGAAGGCCCCGAAGACCGTCCGCATGTCCAAGAGCGCCGCTCGCGCCGAGGGCGCTGCCCGTACCAACCGGAACCTGGCCAACGCGAAGGCGACCGCCGGTTCAAAGCACGCCGCCGACAAGCGGCTCAGCGCCATCAGCGCCGCCGCCAAGGTCCTGGCCGACGCTGGCAAGCCGATGCGGGCCAAGGAAATGATCGAGGCGGCGAGCGCGAAGGGCCTGTGGTCGAGCCCAAAGGGCAAGACCCCCGAGGCAACGCTTTACGCCGCGATCATCCGTGAGATCGCCGCCAAGGGGAAGACGGCACGCTTCAGCAAGGTCGAGCGCGGCCTGTTCGCCGCGACGGAGGTGGCATGATCGCCAATGACATCCGCTTTGCGGTTGGCTATGCCCGGCGCTCGACCGACATGCAGGAGCGGTCGCTTCCCGACCAGAAGGCAGCGGTCGAGCGCTGGGCGAGGGATCACGGCTTCCGCATCCTGCGGTGGTTCGTGGATGACGCCATCAGCGGAACCAGCGCCCGGGGTCGCGACCAGTTCACACGCCTCATCCATGAGGCGGAGAACGGGCGCGACTTCGATGCTGTGCTCTGCTACGACATGTCCCGGTTCTCGCGCGGCGGAACCAACGAGACCGGCTTCTACCTGCACCGGCTCCGTCTGGCGGGCGTCGAGACGCATTTCACCGCCGAGGGCATCCCCGAAGGCGACGAGGGCGAACTGCTTCAAGGCGTGAAGTCGTGGCAGGCCCGCCAGTACTCGGTGAAACTCTCGCGCGACAGCATCCGCGGCCAGCACTCGACGGTGACGGTGAAGCACAGCGCCATGGGTGGACGCTCCCCCTACGGCTACGACCGCCAGTACATGTCGGCGAACGGGCAGGTGCTCAAGACCGTCCGCACGCTTCCCGACGGCCGTCGCCAGGAGTTCGGCCCCGATGGGCGGCACCTGCGATTCATCGACCCGAAGGAGAAACTCCCCAAGAAGATGAAGTCGGACATCGTGCGGCTCATCCCTGGCGACCCGAAGCACATTGCCGTCGTGCGCGACATCTTCGAGATGTGCGCCAAGGGGCTGGGCTTCCGGTCGATCCTCATCGCGCTCAACGCCAAGGGCATCTCCGGCCCGATGCACGCCCGCTGGAACCAGATGGCCGTGAAGTCGATCCTCCAGAACCCTTGTTATCGCGGCGCGCTGGCGTGGAACCGGCGCACGTTCGGCAAGATCCATGAGGTCGCGTCCGACGGGTCGGCCATCCCGAAGAAGGTGGCCAAGACGACGCGCAACCCGAAGGACCGCTGGATCGTCATCGAAAGGGTTCACGAGGCGATCGTGCCGCCGGACCTGTTCTGGAAGGCGCACGAGCAAATGGCCACGCGCCGCAACGCCGGTGGCCTGGCCCGCCCGACGCAGCGGTACCTGCTGTCCGGGCTCGTGCGGTGCAAGCACTGCGGGCACAACTTCTGGGGCTGCGTGCTCAAGAACAGCGCGGGTGAGATTCGGTACTACGCCGACGGCGGGTACCGGGCCCAGGGCGTTGGCGTCTGCAAGGCGACCCACATCCAGGCCGCCGCGCTCGATCGCTGGGTGCTTGACCAACTGCGGGCCACCTACCTGGCCGACAAGGCGGGCGTCGCGCGGGCCATCGAGGAGTTCGTGAAGACCTGCTGCGGCCGCGTCGCAGCCTCAAAGGCCCAGCCGGATCGCAGCCGAGAACTGGCCGACCTGAACAAGCGGATCAAGACGGCCGTCGCCCTGCTTTCGGACAGCGACCTCGCCGACGTTGGCGAACTGCGGACCGCGCTGGTCGATCTCAAGCGGCGACGCGAGACCCTCGAAGCCGACGTGGCGAGCAAGCCAGCGTCCCCCAAGTCGATCGACCCCGATCGCCTCCGCGCTTGGGCACGCGAGCAGGTCGCTGGGCTCACGCAGGCCCTCAAGCCCGGCACGCCGATGCTGGAGGCACGCGCGGCTGTCCACGCGTTCATCCCGAAGATCGAGATCGACCCGAACCGAAAGGTGGGTACGCTCTACCTGCCACGCGACACGTGCAGCGCCCTTCAAGCAGCGTTTGTCAGACGGGATACGAGCGCATCCTCGAGCCATTCGTGAACAGTGCTCTGAGCGGCCCGGGTGGGGGCGCCGAGGTGATCGAGGAGGGGCGTCTCAAAGGGGGAGATGATGGTGACAAGGTCGGAGACATCCTCGAGAATTTCGGGGAGATCCGTGCCGGCGGAGAACGTGGCTTTTCCGGTGAAGGGCATGAGAGGGAGTCCTTGCGTGTGAGGGAGGGGCGCTCAGCGGATGGGGTGCGCAACGGGAGTGGAGGGGCCGGGGTCAGGCGCGGCGGGCGCGGAGGTAGGAGAGGACGGAGGCGCGGTCGCCGCTCCTGGGGAGGGGCGTGGTGTGGGCGGCGCGGGGCGGAGAGGGGGACATGGCGCCGACCAGTGGCGGTGCTTGCGTGTGCGCGGGCGCGGTGGCGAGGGCGCGGGTGAGGTTGGCGAGTTCAGTCCGCAGGTGGGCGAGGTCGCCGCGGAGGGTGTTGAGGGTGTCGGCGGGGGCGCTCGGCGGGTCTGCGGGCGCGGGGTTGGTCGGGGGCGCGATGGGCGGAACGGAGGGCGCGGGGGCGGCGGGAGGAGCGAGCGGGGTGGTTGACATGGGCGGGGTCCTTTCTCTTGAGTGGTGCGGGTGGTGCGGGTGACGGGGCGCGAGGAGCGCGGGCCTGAGTGTGCGGGTGGGGGTCACTGAACGCCGCTGTCGCCGAGACCGTGGCCGAGCGACTGGAGAACATCCTCGCGCGGGATGCCGAGTTCAACGCGGGCCTTGGCGGCTTCGAGTTCGTCGTTCTGGGTGCGGGGAAGGGGGTCTGGCCATTCGACGCGGACAGCTCGCTCGGCGGGGGTGGTCTTGAGGTGTCCGGAGGCATCGAGCGCGGTGAGGATGAGTCGGCAGAGGTGGGCGATGCCGCGGCCATAGAGCAGGCGTTTGCGGGCGGTGCGCGTGAGGACGCCCTGGAGGGTGAGGCGGAGGGCGTTTTCGCTGGTGAGGTTGCCGATCTTGGCGCGGACGACGCCGGTGGCGAGGGGAGGGAGTGAGGACTGCTTATCGAGGGCCTCGCGGATCTCGTCGATGTGGGCTTCTTCGCTGGGGCTGGCGGCATCGCCGCCGAACTCGTCGATGTGGGCGTCGGGGTTGCTGGTGGTCCAGAGTTGTCCGGGGCCGACGGGGACGCGGTTGAAGCCGTCGATGCCGCGGGCGAGGTACATCTTGAAGCACTGGAGCGTGACGCGCGAGGCGCGGTCGGACATGCGGGTGTTGAGTTCATCCTGCAGAGGGATGAGGGGCTCGACCTCGGAGAGGCCGGAGTAGGCGAAGGGCTGGGAGACGTTCTGAATGTGGACGACGGGGACTTCGCCGTGGCTGACGGTGTTGTGGGTGGTGGCGATGTGGCGCGAGCCGCGGCCGTCGTGGGCATCGATGAAGAGGGCGTGGGCGGCGCTACCGAGGATCTCGGTGACGGTCTCGACGGTGCGGCGTGGGGTGGTGCCCGAGTCGTGCGTGCTGACGGGGAGGGCGGGGCCGGGGCGGTCGTAGCGGAGGATGTACGCGCTGAGGGCGCGGTAGTCGCTTGGGCTCTGGAGGGGAATGCCGCGGGCGGGTTCGATGAGTTCGATGCGGAGGGCGCGGGCGGCGAGGTCGAGGGCATCGTCGGGATCGCGGGGAGGTGCGGGGTCTGGCGCGCCCTCTGGTGCGGGGCTGGGGGCGCGGCCCTCGGTTGCGCGACGGAGGAGGAGGTCTACGTGTCCGTAGACATGGCCAAGAAGGCCGGCGTCGGCGAGGAGGGCCGCGCCCCCGGAGGCCTCGAAGCAGAGGTCCAGGGCGCGTTCGATGCGGGGGCGGAGGGCTTGCGAGGGGGCGAGGGAGCGGAGGGTGATGGGGCGGGAGAAGAGAAAATCGACCATGGCCTGCACGCGCCAGGCGATGTCGTTTTCGATGACGATCTCGCGGCGCCAGCGGCCGGGATCCGCAGCGAGGAGATCGCCTGACCCCGTGAGCCGCGCCGGCAGACCGCGCTCTTGCGCGAGTCGGCGGCCGCGGCCACCGGGCGTTCCGCCGTGCCCTGCCGGGCGCGGCTCGATGGGGTTGCGGTAGTAGCTCCAGAGGAGATCATTGCGGGGGACCTCGCGGAGGGCGTGTTCATCAATGAGATGGGCGAGGAGGGGCTCGGTGAGGCC